>NZ_JAMXRY010000012.1:0-101824 GCF_024124525.1 Halomonas sp. OfavH-34-E
CGTACGCGCAGGCGCCCCGCTGCTGGACGCCGGCACTCGGCTGGACGCCGCCGCACTTGGCCACCTGGCAGGCCAGGGTATCGTCGAAGTGGACGTCCACCGCCGACCCAGGGTGGCCTTGCTGTCCACCGGCGACGAGATCATCGATCCGGGCAAGCCCCTGGCAGCTGGCCAGATCTACAACTCCAACCGCCCCATGCTCAAGAGCCTGCTGGAGCGCTTCGGCGCCGAAATAGTGCTCACGCGCAGCGTGCCGGATAGCCCGGAGGGTACCCGCGCCTGTCTGAAGGAGGCCGCCGAGGTAGCGGACCTGGTGGTCTCCACCGGCGGCGTCAGCGTCGGTGAGGAAGATCACGTCAAGGCGGCGCTGGAGTCACTGGGCACGCTGAACCTGTGGCGCCTGGCCATTCGTCCCGGCAAGCCGCTGGCCCTGGGCCAGATGGAAGGACCTGACGGCACGCCGGTGCGGTTTGTCGGCTTGCCCGGCAATCCCGTGTCCAGCTATGTCGGTGCCTGGCTATTCTTGCGCCCGCTGCTGGGTGCCCTGCAGGGCTGTGAGTCCATGGCGGAGCTACCGCGGCTATGGGCCCGCAGCGACTTTGCCACCTCCACCGGTCCGCGCCAGCACTACATGCGGGTGCGCCTCGCCTTCGGCCCACAGGGCGTCAGCGCCCTGGCGTTTTCCGACCAGAATTCCGGGGTACTGTCATCCTGCATTGATGCCGACGCCCTGGCGGTGATCCCGCCCCATTGCGAGATAGCGCCGGGCGACAAGGTGGAATGCCTGTGGCTGCGGACCTGGTAGCGGTCCGCTGAAGCAGCGCGGTAGTCGCTAGGCGCGGTCCGAAAAGTCGACGAGCGAAGGTTAGAGCCCTAGGAACCCGAGGTCTCGAGTTCCGCGCGGGTATCGCGCCACAGGGTCGCGAAGTCGTCGTCCAGTTGACGATAGTCATCGCGCAGATGCGGTACCAGTTCGGCCAGTCGGTTGGGCCCGGACAGTCGTGAGCCAATGCCGGCGATGGCACGGCAGGTGAAGGCGAGGCTGGCGTAGCGGCGCAGCCAGTCCTCACGCACCAGTACAGGCACCATGGTGGCCAGCCGCTGCGGTGCGCCGTGGTACTCGAACAGTCGATAGCATCGCTCGATCACGACCTCGCGCTCGTGCGGGTCGCTGGTAGCCAGATCCCGAGCGAGAAAGTGGTCCCACATCAGATCCAGGGCAATACCGGCCACGCGACGACTCGCCGCCGGCGCCCGGCGTCGAGCGGCAAGTACCGATGGATGGCGATCGACGAAGGCGTCCACCCGCCGGTGATGATGTATGCCGGCTGCGACGCCTTCGGGCCACTGGCCGAGATCGCGCCCCTTGACGCCGTCGGCGATCAGGTTGCCGAGCAGAAAGTCGTCGTCACCGGCACGAGCGAGCCAGGCGTGGGCGAGAAAGTTCAACGCCGCACGTCTACAGGCAGTTGGTTGGTTTGGGCAGGCCCGCCAAACGGGCGCCCAGCTTGGGGGGGCTGCCGGGGAACAGCTTCATCAGGTACAGCGAGCTCCCCTTGTCCTTGCCCAGCGCCTGGCCCACCGCCTTGACCAGCGGGCGCATGGCCGGTGCCTGCTCGAAGCGCGCATAGAAGTCTCGCAGGACGTCGATCACCTGCCAGTGTTCGTCGCCGAGGGTGATGCCCTCTTCCGCAGCCAGCGCCTCGGCGACGGCGGGACTCCAGTCATCGAGATTGACCAGATAGCCTTCCGGGTCCAGGGGGACTGAGGCCTGGCCGAGATCCAGGGTTCGTGCAGTTTCAGTGCTTGCCATCGTGTTACCTCAGTACCAGCTGACCACTTTATCGGCCTCTTCGGTGAGCCTGACAAAACCGTCCACGTCTACGACTTCGATGCCGGTGGCACAGTGTTCGCTCAAGCCGCGCGCCTCGAGATCTTCGGCCAGCGCCAGTAGACGACCGGGCAGAGAGGACCACAGCGCCTGCTGGGCCGGCAGAGCGCCAAGCACGCCGTCTTCGATCAATAACAGCTTATCGTCTTCTGCCAACGCCCGTAGCGCCTGCCGATAGACCGTCGACTCCAGCGGTGAACGATTGAGGGTGTGCAGTATCATCCCGATTCCTGGTAGTGGTCGTGGGTGAGTCCAGTGGCTGACGTCGATGGGTGAAACCTGGTGGGAGCGAGCCCCGACAGAGACGCGGTCTCGAGTCGTCTGTGACGCCAATTCAGAAGGTCAGCACCAATGCGTGCTCCGCCATCAGGGCGGCAATGGCGTCACCCTCGATGACAGTGGCATCCGGCGTCAGCGTCTCGGGCGCCACGCCCAACTCGGCAAGTCCTGCCCCATCCACGAACAGCCGGTCGATGTCGTACATCTCGAGCATGGCCAGCGTCGGCTGGGTGCCCTTCTGCCCCAGCGGACCGGCGCCCTGCCCCGGCACCAGTGCCGCCACGCCACTGGCCATAAACAACAGTGATACCCGGCGTCCGAAGGCGGCGGCCACCAGCGCCGTGTCGAGACCTTCTTTCAGGTAGCTGGTGCCATGGGGGCCATGACGAAGAATCACCAGCAGATCCCCCGAATCGTCGTTGGGTTCCTCAATCATCGACCTTCCACTCTTCTCGGTTCAGCGTTGCCCTGCTCGGGACCCATTGTGTGGCGGCAGTCGGCAGCAGCTCGGTGTTGTTCAGGCACCAAAGGTTACCAGCCTGTCACACTCGAGGCCCAGGTCCACCAGCTGCCCGAGGCCGGTCAGCTCGAACGGCGCCTGGACGCTGTGGCCTTGCTTGCCGTGCCTGGCCGCCTCGTCGGCGTCGACGATGCCTCGGCGCAGTGCGGCGGCGATGCACACCTCGAGACGCACGCCATGCTCCTGGTTCAGCGTGGTCCAGCCGTCGACCAGATGAGGCTCGTCCTGGGGCGGCGATGCCAGGCGCGCGGCGTTGTGAACGCCATCGCGATAGAAGAAGACGGCCTCCAGGTGGTGACCGCGGGCGATCACCGCACGGGCGAAGCGCAGCGCGCTGTGTGCGGCCTGATGGCTGTAGGGGGCACCCAGCAGCAGGATGGCATAACGCATGGTATTCCCTTGGCTCCCGCCAATGTCGGGAGTTGAAGAAAGCGGGTCATCAAAAACACGTCGGCCCCGCCAAGGCGGGGCCGACAGTGTACGACAGTTGTGCCAGAACGTCTTGCGACGATCAGTCCTGGCTTACCACGCCCAGCAGCGACAGCAGGCTGATGAACAGGTTGTAGATCGACACATAGAGAGTGATGGTGGCGAGGATGTAGTTGGTCTCGCCGGCACGGTGCACGATCTCGCTGGTCTGGTACAGGATCGCCGCGGAGGAGAACAGCACGAAGCCAGCCGATACCATCAGCGACAGCGACGGAATATTGAAGATCAACGCCGCCACCATGGCCAGGATCAGCACGATGGCGCCAGCCATCATGAAGTTCGCCAGGAAGCTGAAGTCCTTGCGCGTGATCAACGCCACCGCCGACAGACCAAAGAAGGTCAGGCCGGTCATGCCCAGTGCGGTCATGATCAGCTCGGGACCGTTGGACAGCGTCAGATAGGCGCTCAGGATCGGGCCGAGGGTGAAGCCCATGAAGCCAGTGAAGGCAAAGGTCGCCAGCAGGCCGAGGGCCGAGTTGGCGGTCTTGTGGACCAGGAACATCAGGCCGTAGGCGCCGATGAAGAACACCAGAATGTTCATCTGCTGTACACCGAGGGCCACGGCAGCCCCTGCGGTGATGGCAGAGAACAGTAGTGTCATCGCCAGCAAGCCGTAGGTGTTGCGCAGAACCTTGTTCGTCGCAGCGACCTGCGTCTGGGTCTGACGATTCACCTGTGACTCTTGATAAGCCATGTATCCAGAGCTCCCTGTTGGTTGACATGCATTCGACACAGCATGCCCCCAGCAAGTTCCCGACGCAAGCCGCCTGGCGACGGGGTTTCAACGCCATTCAAGCGATCAGACTGGCCCATGGGCCCGCCATGGGCGGCGCGAACACTGTTTCCTATCGGCGACAAAAAATTGCTTAGCTGCACAATTTTTGCGCAGTCACCCTATTGCAACAGCTCCTTTGAAGGCATCAGGGAGGGGTGTCGCTCTATCGCGTAAGACATTGATCGCACAGAAGTGTTGACGTGAGGAGAAAAGCTGGTAAAGTACACCGCCGTGAGCCGGAGGGATGGCAGAGCGGTTGAATGCACCGGTCTTGAAAACCGGCAAGGGTTAACGCCCTTCCAGGGTTCGAATCCCTGTCCCTCCGCCACTCGAACACTAGGCCCTGAGGAATCAGTAACATACTGTCCTCGGGGCTTTTTCTTGCTTGGCTGTCCCATTGAAGTGTTACATTGGGAGGCCATGAAGACCGTGAAAGTCACCGGACATCCTCGCCTGTATCGCCGTGGCGCTCGCTACTATCACCGGGCCGCCATCCCACAGGACATCCAGGCCAGCTACCCCAAGGCTGAAGAGACCTTTTCCCTCAAGACCTCCGACTATCAGGAGGCGCTACGCCGTGTCCGTGAGGCAGCCGCCGAGGTGGACCGGAAGTTCGACCATCATCGTCGCTGGGTGGCAGCCCAAGCCCAGCCCCTCGACGCCCTCACCAATGAACAGATCGAGCACCTTGCAGCCCTCTATCATGCGTCCCTACTGGAAGCCGACGAGGAGATAAGGACGGAAGGCATCTTCGAGGAGGAGCCCGGCGAGCCCGGTACGGACTGGGAACGCTGGGACTTCGATGAGTACGCCGAGGAGCTTGAAGACAGCATAGGCCATACCCGCCACCTCTACGCCCGTGGTCGGATGGGCACCTTCTTTATGGACGAGGCCGAGGACATTCTGTCATGGAATGGGGTAGAGCTTGCCCTGTCGCCGGACTCTCCAAGCTGGCGTCCGCTGGCTCGGGCACTACAGGCCGCCTACATTCGCGCCGGTAAGGACCAGCAGTCGCGCAACGAGGGCGAGATAGTCCCGACACCCACCGTGGACTCGCTGCCATCACAGGCCACCGCCCCAGCGTCGGAAGCTCGCCAGAGTCTCGCGGACGATGGACAAGGCCCGCTGCTCTCCGCCGTGGCCAAGGAATGGATCGCGGAGAAGTCTCTGAGCTGGGCGCCGAAGACCACCAACGATCACCGGACCACCCTCGACAACTTCATCACGGTCGTCGGTGACAAGCCGCTGGACGCCTACGCGAAGGCCGATGGTCGCGCCTTCAAGTCGGTCCTGATGAAGCTCCCCAGCAACTGGACGAAGCAAAAGCCGCTCCAGGGACTGGCCATCGACAAGGCTGCCGAACGAGCCGACGAGCTGGGCATGGCGCCGATGTCGGGCAAGAACGTGAACAAACTGATCGGCTACGCCGCTGCCTTCTGGAACTGGGCCGCCAAGCACTATGACGAGTGTCCGCCCAATCCCCTGAACGGCTTGAAAGTGGCCATCAAGAAGCGTGCCCGCGAAGAACGCGATCCCTTCACGCTGGAGGAGCTGCGGGCCATCTTCCGCGCCCCTGTCTTCACCGGCTGCAAGTCGCTCCATCACTGGCGCCAGCCCGGTACGCTGGTCCCTCGGGACTCGGGCATGTTCTGGGTGCCGCTGGTTTCGCTGTTCACCGGGGCCCGGATGGGGGAAGTCCTGCAACTCTATGTCTCGGATGTTCAGCACGAGCACGGTATCGACTTCATCGACATCAATGGCGACGGCGATGACAAGTCGCTGAAGACCACCAGTAGCTGGCGCCAGACGCCCATCCACCCTGAGCTGAAGCGGCTGGGCTTCCTCGATCACGTCGAGAAGATGCGCCAGCAAGGGAGCCAGCGGCTGTTCCCTGACATGCCCATGGGGAACGACGGCTACTACTCGTCCGTCTACTCCAAGCGGTTCCGGGCGCTGCTCGACTCCCTCAAGATCAAGCACGGGCAGAACGCCTTCCACTCTCTACGGCACAACTTCGAGGACGCTTGCCGGAACTCGGGCGTTGATAAGTATGTGATGGACGCCCTGCAAGGCCACGCCGAGGCGGGCATGTCAGCACGGTACGGGTCTGGCTACGAGCTGGAGACCCTAAACGACTCCATCTGTCGCCTTGAGTACCGGGGCCTTGACTTGAGACACCTGCATCAAAGTAAATGACCTAACGGTACAGCAACAACTGACCATTTAGGGAATGGCGCCATAGACCGCCTTCTCAAGTACGTCGACTATTAGCGCGGGACATCTATGAAGCAACTGACCTTGGCCATACTCATCGCTGCAAGCCTGTCGGCTGGAACGGCATTCGCTCATGATCGCTGGGGCGCAGATCATTCCTGCTCTCAGCCCATCAAGCCCTTTGAGTTCACCAGCCAGTGGCAAGTCGATCAGTTCAACATGGAGGTAGATAACTACCGGATGTGCATCCAGAACTTCGTGGATGAACAGAATGACGCCATAGACAACCACAGCAGTGCAGCCGAAGAAGCTATTAGCGAGTGGAATAATTTCGTGGACTTCGAGCTGAACTAACCAGCGCATCGCCATGCGCGCCCGCTCACGGATCTTTTACCGTTGGGCGGGACTCACCCCCCCATAAGCGCTCACAGCGCCACACAGCGCCAAATTGATTGCGGCCCACCTATGGAGAACCAACCGTTCTCTGGGGACCGCTCTAAGAAGGCTAGGCATACTGCGACCGACTTCGACGCCCCTGCTCACCGTAGCTTAATCGCCTTCGAGATGACGCTAGTAACTGCCCCGCTTGTCGGGGTGCTTGGGAACGCGGAGATGCTCGACGTAAGGACACCGGGGAGGTGGTAGCCCCCGGCGCAGTCCGGGCGACCTGTCGCGCCAGCGACGGGCTGCCTACGGGTAGCAGGGGACATCTAGAAGACTGGCACCTGCGCCCTTCCGTAGGTCCTTCTCTTCTAGTCCATCTGTAAGACGCACCCCCTGAGCACACCCGGCGCCATCGCTGGCGTCGTTATCGTCCATGATCCACCCATGACAGACTAGGGCCGTGGACCTCTTCCAGTGCTCCCGGTCGGCTGCCCTTGCTGACCACCTATCGGCTTTCCCCTTGGGCCGACGTTCCGACACTCCCTCGCTGCTCAATGCGTGGGCGCGTGTCTGGGATACATCATCACCATCATCGAACCCAGCACATTCTCGAAGGCAGTCGGGCAGTCAGGCGGTATCGTCCGTCTTGCTGGTCCGCTTGGCTGAAGGGGCCGACTGTCTCCGACAATGAGGACGAACGATCACCATGGTTCAACCGACCACACCCACCGACGACACACGGCCCACCATCTCCATCTTCACGGACGGCGCTTGCAGCAACAACGGCCAGAGCAACCCGCAAGGCGGCTGGGGCGCTGTCCTGATGAACGGCCACGGATAACGCCTGAAGATCGCCGGGAAGCTCCAGGGCGACACGATCACCAACAACCGGGCCGAACTGACGGCAGCCATCAAGGCATTGGAGGCCCTGAAGCGGCCCGCCCATGTCGAGCTGACGACAGACAGCGAGTATGTCCAGAACGGCGCGACCGAATGGCTGAGCGGCTGGAAGCGTCGAGGCTGGAAGACGGCCAGTAAGGCCCACGTCAAGAACGCCGATCTATGGCGCCAGCTTGATGCCCTGCTTCAGACCCACGCCGTCCGCTTCCACTGGGTCCGTGGCCACGACGGACACCCGGAGAATGAGCTGGCGGACTCGCTCGCCGTGGCTGGCGCTGAAGGCGCGTCGGTGAAGGAGTACGGCTAACCCGAGAACCTGAGAACAAGGACAAGGATGGAGGACATGTCACACACGGATACGAGGAACTCTGAAGCCTCACGGAAGCCCGGCCCGAAGCCCAAGGTAGATAGGCAGGAGGTCATCCAGTGGCGACAGCAGAACGGAGCCACTCGACGCGCCACAGCCGAACACTTCGGTATCAGTGACACGCAGGTCAAGGCCATCTGGCGAGAGGCTGGTCTGTCCTACACGTCCACCGTGCCCTCAGGGGCTATGCCCAAGATCGACCCGAAGACGGTCGCCGATTGGCGCTGGACCCGGCAAGCATCCATCGCTGAGACTGCCCGACACTTCGGCATCGGGAGAACGACCGTGTGGAGGGCCTGTCGGGCGCATGGCGTGGATCTGAGCCATCGCTGGGAAGAAGGCAAGTTCCGACGCACAAGACGATAGAGAGGCATGCACCACCATGGCCATCGAGGTTCACACTGTCCGCCAGCTCAAGGGTGCCAGCCCACGGACCAAGCTCCACCACCTCCACAAGACCGTCTGTCGGCGAGGGATCAATGTCCATCTGACCAATGATGACATCCACGTCACGCCCGCTGTCATGTCGATCCTTCTCCAACGTCGCCCCGAAGACCTCGACAAGGGCGACTCACAGGCCCTCCGTACGCTGCTCGGCCTCAGGCACGACCGGGAGGCCAGCCCATGCCTTGCGCCAGCGAGTGAGACTTTCAAGGCGCAGTCACGGGACATGGAGGCAGCGGCGGGCCTGTTCTATCTGCTCGTCGGGGGACCTGCGGCTGAGGCTCAGTGACCATCTGGTCGTATGCACGGATCACCTTCAGGTGGAACGCGGGGCTGATCCACATGGCATAGGCGTAGACCAGCTCCTTGACGACGAAGGTGCCACCATTGCGGCCGGCCCGTGAGACGCTCGGCTCGAAATTCTGCGAATCCGCAGAGTTTGCGAGTTCAGCGATAAGGGCATACGTCTCCGTCCGGCGGTTGAAGAACGCGGGCTGGTCATTCGGATTACCACCGGCTGCCTTGTGGAGGTCGTTGAGGTTGAAGCGGCATGGTTCGGCAATGCCTCGCCTTCACTGTCCAAACCAGACGCAGCGCCTCGGCGAAGGACTGCGGAACTTGCGGCTGGGCCACTTGCTTCTCCAGCTCTTGCCAACGGTCCACCAAGCGGGCGGTGAACTCCGGGGAAAGCTGGGCGACGATCACATAACTGTCGCGCTTGTTGACGTAGTAGACAGACGCGGACTCAGCTCGGCGGGACTGCTGAATGCTGACTTCCCCCCATTGGGGACGTGAAATGACACCATGGGATGCCAGTCGTGAGATGGACAGCTTCACCTTGTCGTGACGTTTCTCGACCACCTCCGCGATCTCGCGGCTGCTCCTGGTGGGCTCGGTGGTGGCGCTGGCGCTCTCTCGCGAAATCTGGAGGACCATCAAGGCATTGGCCCTGCCGAGTTGCTCACATGGCTGCATTTCCAGTGGCCACGCCGAGGAATCGCCACGGTGGCGCGGACAGCAGACACGCAGGAAGATGATCTACCTGTGTTCGCCTGACTCCGTGTGTCCGTCGCTGAGCCAGAGGAACGGGACTCCGAGGGACTCCTACAGGCGACCACCCCGGCCATTTTGTGGCGCACATCTGAGCCGGTAATTGAGTCTATAAAGGGAACGCGCTTCCCCGTGCCCCGCCCCGAGCGGGCGCATGGTGGCGGTTGGAAGTCGATCTTCATGGCACCCACGGGGGGATGAACGAAGCAAGGCACCCATCCCCCATGGCTGAGCGTCAGCGCCTAAAGCACCGGCTCATGCTTGGCATCTGCCCAGCGATCCGGGGACAGGCCGCACTGATTCCAGGCCAGTAGCCCGACCATCGGCATCCGCAGGAAGACATCTCCCGCGACCAACCTGACGATCAATCCCATGATGGCCAGCTCTATGCCCCAGCGAGCGAACTCAATACGCATTGCGTCGTCTCCTTGCTGTCTGATGGTAGTCCTTGGCGCCCGGCTCTGAGCGCCAGCACCGGGCACGCTACAGGCCATGCCATACATAAATAAATAATTAATTAATTATAAAAGGATTAACCCGCTTTCGGGTCTGGTTCGGCAGGGGATGAATGGACTTCTCTCAGGCTGCCCGCGCTGACTGGCTCCCGGTGACAACCGATTCACCAGGGGATGGCTTCAAGCCGACACAAAAAAGTAGGACCGCCAGGCCCTGCCTCGATGTCACACCGCATGTTGTCCCTCACTGAGCGGGCTGCTCGGCTCGCTTCATGGCGCGTTGGACGGTGCTGACACCACAGCCCACGATGTCGGCAGTCTTGCGGACACTGAAGCCTTGCTCCCGAAGCTCCATGACCCGCCGATGTAGTTCCTCGTTCACCGGACGGCCCTTGTAGCGGCCATCCTGCTTGGCCTTCTCGATGCCCTGGGCCTGACGCCTACGCCTGTCCTCGTAGTCCTTGCGGGCGACTGCCGCCAGCATGTCGAGAAGCATGGCGTTCACTGCATCAAGCATCCGCCCGGTGAAGTCGTCACCGTTGCCCACGGTCAGCGCCGCATGGCTCGTCGGTAGGTCCAGGGAGACGACCCGAAGGCCCGCGCTTTGGATGGCGCCCTTGAGCCTGTCCCAATCGCCTTTCGTCAGGCGCGTCAGTCGGTCCACCTGCTCGACCAACAGCACGTCGCCGGGGTGGGCATCGTCAATGAGTCGCGCCAGCTCAGTACGGTCGGCCTTGGTCCCGCTGGCGTTCTCGATGTACCACGACGCGACTGTCACTCCCTTCTCGCTGGTGAAGCTGGTCAGCGCCTCACGGGCACGGCTGGCGTTCTGGTCATCGGTGGAGGCGCGGAGATAGGCACGGATGTAAGCCATCGTCGTTCACTCCCTTGTCGAGCAGCGTGTTCACTTGGATGTGTTCACAGTAGGTGTGCTCGCTAGGGTCGTCAACCCATGTATGTGAATACGGATACAGGACGCCTTGAGACGTGCTCGCTGAGGTACACCCTAGTGGTCACGGATCGACGCCGCACTGACAGCAGACCGACGCGAGCCGAAGGATGGACGCCGGGTACGCACAGCTTGTAGATTATTCGTTCACCTGTGTGCCTTGGTTTATTTTTGCGAAACGCCCTAGACATGTCAGGCACTCGATCTGGAATGGACATGAATCATCAAAATAAGAAGGAATAATCGATGTGGGATGAGATACCTCAGAGTGAGCATCACAATGCTTCAGAACTTCTGAAACACTTTATTGACAACCAAAGTGCGGGCATTATTTATAGAGGGCTAGGCCATCAGTCCTGGACTCTCAGTCCATCAATTTCAAGGGCCACAGGGTCTCGCAAGTTGAATGCCATCTATGCTGATGACTCAAGAGCATTTAAGGAAATTGCGTACTTAGCAAGATTTGTAAATGCTTGCGACGATGCTGGGATAAAAGTGGCTGGAGATAGCGACCAGCTAAGAGATTTTCTGTTAGAGCCAAGAGGGACAAACAGTTATGGGCGCGTCGTAGATTTATTTAAGTACCCAAGCCTTTGGCCGTCAGACGACAATGCTGTATTTCACTTTCTCGCACAAGCACAGCACCACGGGGTTCCTACAAGACTTTTAGACTGGACAACTTCACCATTAGTTGCTTGCTACTTCTCTGTTTCTCAGGCCATACATGAAAGGGGAAGGCTGCTTTCACAGAGAGAAGATGCAAATCTTTCAGAGTGGATGCTTGCCGTTGTAGAACTTGACACAATGCAAGCAGCAGGATTCAAGGAAACCTTTAGGATTAGAAATGCTCCAGGCTCCACCAGCCAGAACTTAGCCGCTCAGAAGGGGCGCTTTACGTTCATCAAAGGCTTTGATCTTGGCGATCTTGATCTTTTGAATCATAGACATTCCCGGAGCTATCTAAAAAGGCATCTTCTTCCTCTTTCGGAAGCATACAATCTGATGCGACAGATAGAAATGTTAGGAGTGACTACAGCGACACTCTTTCCAGGTCACGACGGTGCTGCGAAAGACTCAATCGAAACCATGCTTCTGGAAGATTTAGATCAGGAAATTAGGGATTTTTCCTTACCTCGAGTGTAGCAATCAAAAAAGCAGCCATGGTTCCCGCAAGGTTGACTGCAAATTCAGCATGTCGAGGACTCGGCTTAACTGGCCGAGGCCCTTGGCCATGAGCATCTCCAACTTTATTACGAAGCTCACCAAGACCAGTAACTATGTTAGAGCATCCTCCAAGAATACGCTTGAAGGTTTCCTCCATGTGTTGTTCTGGAGCAAGGTTCAGTGCTTGTGATGCCTTACGATATAAAGCTGGCAGGTCATCGCTTCTGCCCGAGCACTCCTCTCCATCCACCTCTTCTATGATGTGCTTGCAGACACTTTCAATTAGGGACTTGGCCATTGTGATAGCACCCTCAGGGTCCGATGTTCTTCGAGACAACGTCTTCTGCCATGCTATATGAACATGGGTTGAGTCAAAGTTTTCGAGTGTATCGGTAATAGCCATATCAGATGGAGCACCTACTTGCTCCAGCTTGTCGAGGAGGGGCCTAAACTCGCTCCAGATGAACTGTCTTCTCGGTTCATACTGCTCGATTTTCTTGATGAAGCTCCAGAGCTGGCTTGGTGAACGGCATGTCTTAACCATTTGAGGAACAAGCTGCGCTATGCTTGGGTCATCTAGCAAAGCGGCTCGAATCTGAGAGTATTCGAAATCGCTAGCATCACCACCTGTGGCACGGGCCACCATCATGTTTTGCATCGATTCAGCATGTTCCAGCAAAAGCTGTCTATCCATGTTCTTTTCCTTCAACCCCATTGATCCGACGTCTAGCTTTCTCCCAGAGGCACTGTTATGACCTCTCGCTCTACGCGAATACCTACAGTAGCGCTGGACGATGGTTACCGCCAAGCTCCAAGTACGAACTCATTGCTTCTGTTACAGGAAAACGCTACATTGAGGAGGAATCAACACAGCCAAGCTGCTGATTTTAAATGGGTTTTCGGGTTGATGAGGGCGATCCCTGTCCCTCCGCCACCTCGAATCCAGAAGGGGATCAGTCGACAGACTGATCCCCTTCTTCGTTTCTTCCCTCTTCCCTCTTCCCTCTTCCTACAACAGCTCCCTGCCTGTCGGCACGCCAGTCCTTCGACGGTCTCGAGGCGCTGCCCCGCCATGGTTCTTCACACCAGGGACTGCACACCAGCTACTGCACACCTGGTTCTGTACACCAGCCCCCCAGCAGCAAGGTTTGTTCACCGGTTGTCGTGAAAAGGTCACCGATTGTCGTTGATGGATTGGCGACAACGCCGCAAATCGTGCACCCTGCTTGCATCTGTTGCTCCAGGCAGCACGACAGGGACGAACCAGACACGATGCATCAAGGCGCCAGAGCACTTCAGGTGGCGCAACGTGCATGTCGGAGGAGCTAGCATGAGGTCTCTTTCCAGCACCGGTTTTGCGATTTTCGGCGCGGCCCTGGTCGCCATCAGCTACGGACTCGCCCGTTTTGCCTTCGGCCTGTTTGTCCCCCAGATTCGCGATGAGCTGTCGCTGACGCCTGATGCCATCGGCATCATCGGCGCCCTTCCCCTCATCAGCTTCCTGCTGTCCACGGCGGTGGCGCCTTACGCCACCGATCGTCTTGGCGCCCGCTACGCAGCGGTACTGTCCGGGCTTTTCGGTATCGTCGGCCTGGCACTGATCAGCCGAGCGGCCGATGCGACCATGCTCAGCATCGGGGTGTTCGCCTGCGGCATCTGTACCGGCCTGATGATGCCCGCACTCACCGCCGGGATGCAGGCGCTGGTGAGACGCTCACTGCATGCTCGTGTCAGTTCGGTCATGAATGCGGGAACCAGTATCGGCGTGATCGTCGCCGTACCAACGGTACTGTTCATGGCCGACGCCTGGCGACTGGCCTATCTGTCCTTCGCCCTGCTGACGGTCATCGGCGTGTGCGCTACCTGGCTGTACCTACCCTCGGTGTCGCGCATCACGCCTTCCAACGCCGCCGACCCACCTGCATTGCGTGAACTGCCGTGGTCACGGCTCGTGAGGCTCACCCTGTTTTCCTACGCGATGGGCTTCATCTCGGCCGCCTACTGGATCTTTGCTCCGGACCTGGTGGTGACGCTTGGCGGTCTGTCACCAAGCGCCACGGGGTGGTTGTGGCTCGCCGTCGGCATCGCCGGTCTAGGCGGTGCGGTGGTGGCGGATCTGGCCGACCGCAACAATCCGCCCATCACCCAGGCCTTGATGCTGACCATGCTGGCGGCAAGCCTGGCATTGCTTGCCGCCAGCCCCGCCCAACCCGTGCTGGCGGCATTCTCCGCTCTGGTCTTTGGCCTCGCCTACATGAGCTTGACGGGTCTTTACCTGATGACCGGCATTCGCCTGCTGCCCGGACGCCTGGCGATGGGGCCGGTGCTGCCTTTCATGGCCGTGTCGCTTGGCCAGGCCACCGGCTCGCCGGTCATCGGCGCTCTGCTCAATGTCGTCAGCTATGCCGAGGGGTTCGCCATTTTCGCGTCAATCGGCATCCTGGTTGCCCTGCTGTCGCCCTTGTACCCAGGCCATATTCATCAGGTGGGCGATGAAGAGGTGGAAGATCCGCCGGGCCTCCAGTCCGCCTACGATCTACAGCTTCAGAACGAAGCGGGCGAGCCACTGGAGGACCCTGAATACTTGGCTGGAGAAGACCCACGAGATGAGCCGACCGCCGGTCTTGAACACAGCCATAAAGAAGAACGGGGCTGACCCACGGCGCAGCCCCAAATAGCGCTATGCCCGGCATAAGCCATGCCCCTGCCAGGACCATGCGACAATCCTGACCGGGGTCAATCACCCCAGATAACGTCGCGTCATCTCCCCTCAGTGTTATCGCCGCCGATAGCTCGGCCTGCTGTGATAGGCGCTCAACGATTTCTGAACGAGTCGCTACCGAAACACAGCAACGATTGTCGCCAGGGACACGCCCGTCGAGCCAGCGTTTCCATGCGCAGCAATCCGCTATCGAGGAAGGTGTGTCATGCAGAGGTCCATGCAAGTCATGGTCGGCGTCCTCGCCGGCCTGGTACTGCTCTCTCCCGTATCGGGCCCGGTTGGGGCAAGCCAGCCCGAGACCGGTCGGCCCGAGACGGACGGAGCGTTATTACCCTTCGCCCCCGCCCCCATGCCGAGCGATGTACCACCTCGCCTCCAGGACGCCACCATGCAGTGGCCGGACCAGCCGTCCCACCTGCCGGAAGACGCCCCCAATGTTCTGATCGTCATGCTGGACGATGTGGGCTTCGGGGTGTCCGAGGTCTTCGGTGGCGAGATCAGGATGCCAGCGCTGTCGCGCCTGGCCGATGAAGGCATCGAGTACACCGGCTTTCATACCACGTCCATCTGTTCTCCCACGCGGGCGTCCCTGCTGACCGGTCGCAATCATACCCGGGTGGGCTCCGGTACCATTGCCGAACGGGCGGTGGCCTTCGACGGCTATACCGGCGTGATTCCGAAGAATGCCGCCACCATGGCCGAGGTGCTAAAGCAGTACGGCTACCACACCGCCGCCTTCGGCAAGTGGCACAACACCCCGGCGGTCGAGACGACAGCGATCGGCCCCAAGGATCGCTGGCCCACCGGCTATGGTTTCGAGCACTTCTACGGCTTTCTGGGGGGCGAGACTTCTCAGTGGGAGCCACGCCTGACCGTGGACACCCTGCATGTCGAGCCCCCCGAAGACGACCCCGACTACCACCTGACCGAGGACCTGACCGACCAGGCGCTCGCGTGGCTCGCCGACTACCGCGCCTTCGATCCGGACAAGCCGTTTTTCATGTACTGGGCGCCGGGCGGGGCCCACGGCCCCCATCACGTTGCACCGCAATGGGCCGATCGCTACGACGGCCAGTTCGACGATGGCTGGGATGCCTACCGCGTGCGTACCCACCAGCGACAGCTCGAGATGGGCATCATCCCGCCGGGCACAGCACTCACGCCACGCGACGACAGCCTGCAAGGGTGGGACGAGATTCCCGAGAGCCAACGCGACTTCCAGACTCGCCTGATGGAAATCTACGCCGGCTTCGTGGAGCACACCGACAGCCAGGTCGAGCGTCTGCTCGAGGGCATGGCGGAAATGGGGCTTAGAGACAATACCCTGGTCATCTATATTGTCGGCGACAACGGCTCCAGCGCCGAAGGCCAGCACGGCTCGATCAGCGAACTGCTGGCCCAGAACAATATCGGCAGCAGTGTCGCCCAGCAGCTGGAGGTACTGGATCGCATGGGCGGCCTCGACGTTCTCGGCAGCCCCCAGACCGAAAACATGTACCACGCCGGCTGGGCCTGGGCAGGCAGCACACCCTTCAAGGGCACCAAGCTGCTCGGTGCCTATTTCGGCGGGACCCGCAATCCCATGGTCATCTCCTGGCCCGGCCATATCGCACCGGATGAGCAGGTACGTCACCAGTTCCACCACGTGGTGGATATTGCCCCGACCCTCTACGACATTCTGGACATCCCGCTGCCGGACGTCATCAACGGCTACCCGCAGATGCCGATGGACGGTATCAGCCTGGCCTACACCTTCGGCGACGCCGATGCCCCCGGACGCAAGCAACACCAGTTCTTCGACAATAACGGCAGTCGAGGGCTCTACCTGGATGGCTACTTTGCCGGTACCTTTGGCCCGCTGGTTCCCTGGGATACCTCGAGCGCGGCACAGCGGATCGCCGACTGGGATTCCGCCGAAGATGTGTGGGAACTCTACGACCTGCGAAGCGATTTTTCCCAGGCCAGAGATCTGGCCGATGCTCAGCCTGAGCGACTGGCCATGATGAAACAACGCTTCATGGATATCGCCGAGGACAACAAGGCCTTCCCCACCGGCGCGGGCAACTGGCTTCGCGTCCACCCCGAGGACCGGGTCAAGACGCGCTACGATCACTGGACCTTTACCCAGACGACCCAACGCATGCCGGAATTTTCGGCCCCCGGCGTTGGTCGCCAGAGTACCCGGGCCAGCCTGCGTATCGACACTGGCCAGGGCGATGCCGAGGGCGTGCTGTATGCCATCGGAGGTGCCGGCGGCGGGCTCAGCGTCTATCTTGATCAGGGCAGGCTGACCTACGAGTACAATATGCTGCTGATGGAGAATACCCGCATTCACACAGCCGCCCTGGCCCCGGGCAGCCACGACATCGTCATCACCACCCGGATCCCGGTGCCCGGTAAAGCGGCGCAGGTGACGATCGAGGTGGATGGGCAGACCGCGGCGGAAGGTCAGGTGCCCACGACGGTTCCCCTGGCCTTCAGCGCCAGCGAGACCTTCGACGTGGGCCGCGATCTGGGGTCCCCCGTCTCACGCCACTACGCAGATCGACGCCCTTTCGCCTTTGGCGGCAAGATAGAAGCCTTTACGATCGAGCTGCTCTAATTGGTGAGGCTTTCGAACTTTACGTCGGCAATCAGGGTCATACCCGTGAACTATGCCGAGATGGATGGACATGAAGCATTATCGTGTGGAGAGTTATCAGACAAGAACGATGAAGCGCACTCGCTGGGCGGTGGTGGCATTTTCGGATTCCTCTCCCAACGCCTCACGGCGGGTGGTCTCTCGCCACGATGGACAGGACGAAGCCAGGGCCGCCGCCGCGGCCCTGGCCTTTGAAGACAAGCTCGGTCGAACGCCTACCAACGTCTGACGCGCCTGTTGATCTGATTTTTAACGCCGTATTACCCAGCGCAGGCGCTTTTCGCACAAGCCCTAGGCGCTGTCCGAAAAGTCGACGAGCGAAGGTTAGACAAGGCAAAAATCGGTGAGACAGCGCAGTTTACGGGGTGTAAATGAGCATGTTGATCCGATTTTTAACGCCGTATTACCGAGCGCAGGCACTTTTCAGACAAGCCCTAGCAGCGGCTGGGCGAAACGCCTCTGTAAACCTCCTTGGCCTGCACCATCTCGGCACGCAACCCTTCGATACGTGACTGATGCCCCGGGTGGGTGGACAGGATCTCCGGCGGTTGATCACCGCCAACCGATGCCATGTTGCGCCAGAGGGCGACGCTCTCGCCGGGATCGAATCCGGCGCGCGCCATGATGGCCAGCCCCATCACGTCGGCTTCGGACTCATGGGCACGGCTGAACGGCAAGGCGATACCGAGCTGGCTGCCGATGCCCAGCGCCTGGAGCAAGGGTTCCTGACCCACGTCGCCCTCGCTCATCAGTCCTACCACCAGCAGCACGGCCTTGATGCCCAACTGCTGGGTCAATCGCTCGTTGCCGTGGTCGGCGAGCACATGGGCGATCTCGTGACCGACCACCGCGGCCAGCTGGGCGGGCGTCTGAGCGACCTGCAACAGCCCCGAGTGCACGCCAATGCGCCCTCCCGGCAAGGCAAAGGCATTTGGCGAGGGATTGTCGAACACGACCACCTGCCAGTCGTCAGGCATCTCGACCTTGGGGTAGACAAGCCGCGCCGACTTGATCAAGGCGTCGCTGACACATTGAACCTCGGCCTTGATGGCGGCATCGGTGGAAAGCGGTAGCTGGCTTCGCATCTGCTCAAAGGCGTCACCCCCCATGTCGCTCATCACGAAGCCAGGCACCAAGGCAAGTTGGCTACGCCCGGTGGGTGTCTCGTCGCAGCCCCCCAGCCCGACGGCCAGCAATAGCGTCAGTACCACGGGAAAATAGGATCGTTTCATCGAGCCTGACCTTTTCATGAAAAGCTGCTGGGCGACCATCGCCCTATCGTCTGAATGATGCCGTTTGTCACGGTGTTTGACTACGGCCGACGTCAGACGCATCTGGAATTCGCCATAAAGCGCATCCTGCTGTCTGACAAGCCGCCCCACTCCTATAGTGAACGAGCCAGCGACGGCACAACGCCGAAGGAAGCCTCAAGATAGGAGACGCGGCCGTGGATTACCTGCACAACACTCTGGAAGGGCTGAAAGCCACCAGTCCCGCCCAGGCGGAGTTCTATGCCGCTGCAGAGAAGATCCTGGCGTCCCTGAGGCCCCTGCTGGAGTCAGACGCCCGCTACCTCGAGCACGCCATCATCGAGCGACTGGTGGAGCCCGAGCGCCAGCTGATGTTTCGCGTCTGCTGGACCGACGACAACGGCAAGATCCAGGTCAACAAGGGGTACCGTGTCCAGTTCAACTCGGCTCTCGGCCCCTACAAGGGGGGCCTTCGCTTTCACCCCAGCGTCAACGCCAGCATCATCAAGTTTCTCGGGTTCGAGCAGATCTTCAAGAACGCTCTGACCGGGCTCGCGCTCGGTGGCGCCAAGGGCGGCGCCAACTTCGACCCGCGCGGACGCTCCGACGGGGAAATCATGCGCTTCTGCCAGGCGTTCATGACCCAACTGGTGGATCATCTTGGGCCCACCGTGGATGTCCCTGCGGGCGATATCGGCGTCGGCGCCAGAGAGATCGGCTACCTCTATGGCCAGTACAAGCGACTGACGCGACGTCACGAAGGGGTGATTACCGGCAAGGGGCTGGACTGGGGCGGATCGCTGGGCCGCAAGGAGGCCACCGGCTACGGCGCCGCCTACTTTGCCCAGCACATGCTGGCAGCCCGGGGTGAAGAACTGCGCGGCAAGACCTGCCTGGTCTCCGGCGCGGGCAATGTCGCCATCTATACCATCGAGAAGCTCCATCAGCTGGATGCCCTGCCGGTCACCTGCAGCGATTCCGGTGGCTGCCTCCACGACCCGGACGGCATCGATCTGGAGGCTCTCAAGCGCTTGAAGGAGGTCGAGCGCGTCTCGCTTGAAGGCTACCTGAAGGATCACCCCCGGGCCCGCTTCATTGCGCTGGACGACTACCCCGCCGACGGCCACGCCGTCTGGCGCATCCCTGGCCAGGTCGCCTTTCCCTGCGCGACCCAGGGCGAGGTCACCCTGGCCGACGCCGAGGCGATGCTCGCCAATGGGCTCGAGTGTCTATGCGAGGGGGCCAACCTGCCGACCCTGCCGTTGGCGGTGGACCGTCTGCTGGAGGCCCGCATCGCCTACGCCCCCGGCAAGGCGGCCAACGCCGGCGGCGTCTCCACCAGTCAACTGGAAATGGCGCAGAACGCCAGCATGCAGATCTGGCCGCTGGAGAAGGTCGATGCCCACCTCCAGGCGATCATGGCCAATATCCATCGCTGCTGTGCGTCCACCGCAGAGGAATTCGGCGAGCCCCACAACCTGGTGCTGGGCGCCAACATTGCGGGATTCAGGCGCGTCGCCAATGCCATGATCGACCAGGGGGCCTGGTAAATCCTGGGACAGGTTTGTCCGGGGGACGGTTGGCAACAAGGCCCCTGCCGATCTAACCGCCGGCAGATAAGCACAAAAGCGCATATTACATGCAAGACCGACTACACTATGCCGAAATAGCAATCGAGCCCGCGTTGCAGGGGCTCTCTCATCGGCTGGGGGAATGTCGGGATGCATCAGGGAAGAGTCAGGATTCGGGGCGGCGAGCTCTGCGAACAGAATGGCCTGAGGGTGAACGTTCCGTTAGCCAGCAGATCCGTTGGTGCCGCGCTGCTGATCGGCACACTGGCGATCAGCCCCGGCGTCCTGGCCGAGCAGGAACTCGGACAGGCCGCCTCCGACCCCACTGCACCACTGATGAACTTCCAGCTACAGAATTCCTGGAGCCCGGAAGTCCACGGCACCAATGATTCACAGAACATCGTCCAGTTCAGAACGGCGCTGCCCTACCGGCTGGCGGGCCACCAGCACATCTTTCGCCTGACGGTGCCCTCACTGACCGAGGATCCCGGCGGTTCCACCGGCCTTAGCGATTCTACGGTGTTCGACCTCACCACCTTCGAACACTCCTGGGGTCGTTCTGGCTTCGGTGTGGTCGCCCTTCTGCCGACCGGCGGTGAGCATCGTGGCGCCGAACAGTGGGGTCTGGGTCCGGCGGTCGGGTTTGCGGCCTCGCGGGGCTCCTTCCTGTATGGCGCCTTCAACCAGAACATCTTAAGTGTCGCCGGTGAGGACGATCGCGAGGACGTCAACCTGAGCATCCTGCAGCCCATCATCAATCTCGGGCTCGGCCAGGGCTGGTCAGTGGGCACTTCGGAGATGAACATCACCTACGACTGGGAGCACAGCGACTGGAGCAGCCTGCCCGTGGGTGGCCGACTCAGCAAACTGGTAAAGCTGGGAGACTCCCCGCTGCAGATCAGTGGTCTGTATGAACACAACTTCGCCGACGACTACGCCGTGCCCGAAGACCAATTTTCGCTGCAGTTCAAGTTGCTGGTGCCCTGACGGGCTCTTCCAGGGCATCTTGGCAAGGGGCTTTCTCGACAGACCCCGCTCGATAATTTCCGCCCGGTTATTTCCGCTCGATGCTTTCCGCTCGATTCTTTCCGATACTGGAACGCTGCGCCTCAGTAGAGGCGCAGACCCACATGGGTGATATGGTTGCCTTCCATCTCGCTCACCACCCAGTGGATGCCATGCCAGTCGACGTCGTCGCCTACCACCGGATGCCCGCCCAAGCGTAGTCCCATGAATTCACCCAGTGTCAGCGAGGCCTCGCCGGGGCTCAGGGTCAACGCATAGGCATCGGCCACATCGCCCATCCTGGCGTCTGCATCCAGGGTGAAGGTGCCGAAGAAGGCGCGCTGCTGGCGATGCTTGGCGTCGCCGTTGAACAGCCGGTTCAATGCTGGCAGATCGTCGCTCTTGCCGATGACACAGATGATATCGTCGATGAGCAACTGTGTACTGCCCTTGGGGTGCAGCATCACGTGCTGGCGGAACAGGGCAGAGATCAAGGCACCTGAGGGAAAGCGCAGCAGCCGAATCGGGACGTCTTCGAGATCGGCATTTTCGACCTTGTAGACGAACATCTCGAAGTCGTTTTCAGGCAGGATGCCAAGTGGCCCCCGATGATTGGGAGTGGCACTGTCCGGCACCATGACCTTCATGCGGCGTGCCATCCAGGGCAAGCTTCCGCCCTGGATCAACAGCGACAGCAACACCACCGCGAAGGCCACATTGAAGTAGAGGCCGGCTTGCTCGACGCCACCGATGACAGGAAAGATCGCCAGCACAATGGGAACGGCACCGCGAAGCCCCACCCAGGAAATGAACCCTACCTCTCGCCAGCGGAAATGGAAGAACGGCTTGAGCGTCAGCACCACCGCCAACGGACGCGCCACGAAGATCAGCGCCAGGGCCACCACCGATGCAGGCAACAGCACCTCCAGCAGTGCCGAAGGTGTCACCAGCAAGCCAAGCACCAGAAATAGCCCGATCTGACTTAGCCAGGCCAGTCCGTCATGCACCGGCAAGATGAAGTTGAGGTGCCGCCCCGGCTGATTGCCGATCATCAATCCGGCCAGATAAATCGCCAGGAAGCCGCTGCCCCCCAGGGCACTGGTCAAGCCAAAGACGCAGAACCCCAACGCCAGGGCCAGCAGCGAGTAAAGTCCCGGTGCAAGATCCACATAGCGCAGCAAGCGACCGATCAGCCAGCCCGCGCCAAGCCCGATGGCGATGGCCATGGCGAACTGCTGAACAAAGAACAGCAGCATGTCCATGGGGCCACCGAGGTCCCCCACCAGCGCCTCGACCAGCACCAGGGTGAGAAAGATCGCCATGGGATCGTTGGTGCCGGACTCGATTTCCAGGGTGGCGCCGACCCGTTCATTGAGGTTGAGCCCTCTGCCACTGAGCATCGAGAAGACCGCCGCAGCGTCGGTAGAACCGACGATGGCCCCGACCAGCAGGCCCTGCAGCAACGATAGATCGAAGACCCACATCGCCAGCAGACCGACCAGACCGCTGGTGATGAAGACCCCGACGGTAGCGAGCCCCAGGGCGGGTTTGAAACCGACACGAAAGGTCTTGAGCCGTGTCCTCAGGCCACCATCCAGCAGGATCATCGCCAGGGCGAGATGGCCGATGACAAAGGCCAGCGAGTAATTGTCGAAGTCGATACCCAGCAGGCCGTCTTCACCCGCCAGCATGCCGAGTATCAGGAACAGCACCAGCAGTGGCACACCGGCCAGAGCGGAAAGCCGACTGGCCAGCACACTCAGCGCAATCAGCGTTCCACACAGAAGAAAGAGACTATTGATCGAATCCATGCGCATCCCTTGCAACGTTCATCATGATTGTCTCATGCCCGGCCCCACGCCGCGATCTGTCGAGTGTAACGTGATTCATCGAGCGCACTTCGAATTACCAGGATGTTGATGGATGCCGCTGGTGAACGAAGCTCGCCCTTGGATACACTAGCGCGCTGGTACGAATGCCTGACCCATGGAGATTGTTGATGCCCAAGTCGTCGCCCAGGCAACACCGGCTAATCCGGCTTGCGGGCTTGAGCTTGCTGCTGGCAAGCCTCGGCGCGTTGCCCCCTGCCCTGGCCGAGCCGGAGGCGCCCGCTGAAGCCGCAGCGCAGCAACAGGCAGCGCCGCCCCTTGCCCAGGAGCAACAGGTCGAGACTTCTTCCGAGCAGATTGGCGGAACGCCCCCTACAAGCGCCGAAGCGGCGGTGGTGAGCGATATCCTCGAGCGCTACCGTGGATTGCCTGGTGGACCCGGTATCGACACGCCCGCGATGCCGGTGGCACCGTCGGCCACGGCGGCTCCTGCCGATCCGATCGCACCGCCACCGGTCACCGAGCTGACTCTAGTGCTGGAATGGTCACCCGGGCCGCAGCACGCTGCCTTGCTGGTGGCTCAGGAGAGGGGGCTGTTCTCGCGGCGCGGACTGAACGTCGTGCTGCAGACCCCCGCCGATCCCGACGTACCTGCCAAGCTGGTGGCGGCATCCCAGGCGGATCTGGCACTGACCGACCAGCTGACCCTGCACCGGCTGGTGGACCAGGGGCGCCCCATCATCAGGGTAGCCACCTTGAGCGAATTGCCACTGTCGGCGCTGCTGGTACGCGAAGATGCGGACATCGACTCGGTGCTGGGACTGATCGATCACCGGATCGGCTACGCGCAGCGCGCGGGACAAGACGTCTTGCTCAGGGCCATCCTTCAACACGAAGGATTGAACCTGTCCCATGTCGAGGCCAAGGACGTGCACTTCAGCGTGATACGCGCGATGAACGAAGGCTGGATCGATGCCTTTATCGGCGGCGCGGCACTGTCTCTGCCGCGAGAGCTCGCCGATCTCGGCATCGCTACCCGCGCCATGCCGACCGAGACACTGGGTATCCCGGTGCATGACGGCCTGGTCGTCGTGGCCAACCAAGACCACTTTCAGGCACAGAAGGACGCCATTCGCGCCTTCGTCGACGCACTGGAACAAGCCACACGCTGGATCATCGACCATCCCGCCGCGAGCTGGGAGATCATGACTCGACTCGAGCCGACCATGGACAGCCCCGCCAATGCCGAGGCCTGGCCCGACATCAGGCGCCGACTCAGCCTGCGCCCCGGCGCCATGGATCACGGCCGCTATCGTCGCCTGGAGCGCTATCTACATGACCAGAAGATCGTCGAACGCTTGACCCCGATCTCGCGCCTGGGCAAGGACCCCGGCTAAACCACAGACGCCTTGATTGCAGTGGCTAGTCGTCCAGAGAGGCCAGAAACTCGGCCACTTGCTCCTGAAACTCCTGCGCCCGCTCGGTGTGCAGCCAGTGACCAGCGTCCAGGGTCTTGACTTCGGCCCTGGGCAGGACGGCGCGCAGCGACTCAAGCAGGTCATCGGCGACGTAGTCGGAGCGACTACCGCGCAACACCAGCGTCGGCACATCGATGCTTCCTTCGCCACCGGGCGGTGCCATGATCTGGCCGTAGCCGGCTTCGATCGCATCGAGATTGACCCTTAGGCGTAGTACGCGATCGTCGTCGCGCACCAGATTGGTAGCCAGAAACATGCGGGTGGGCTTGTCGTCGATCACCTCAGCCATCAAGGCATCGGCCTCTCGCCGGTCGGTAGGCTCACCCTGTTCGACACGCCGCAGTGCGCTGAAGACGCTATCGTGACGGTGTTCATAGGCGACCGGCGCGATATCGGCAACGATCAGCGACGCCACCAGCTCAGGATGAAGCCTGGCCAGGGTCATCACCACCTTGCCGCCCATGGAGTGGCCAAGCAGGTGCCCTCTGGTGACGCCGCAGCGGTCCATCACCGCTGCCACGTCTTCGGCCATCTGGTCATAGTCCATACCCTCGGCATGAGGAGAACGGCCATGATTGCGAAGATCCAGGGCGATCACACGGCGCTCGCCCGACCACTGTTTGACATGGGAGCGCCAGTTGTCGGCGCTACCCAGCAGGCCATGAACGATGACCAATGGCTCTCCCTGACCACCACTGTCCGTATATTCCAGGGAAACCGTCATAGCTGCACTCCTTTGAGCGATCGAAGGTTGGTAGAGAGCCGGTAGAACGTCGTACTTCACGACACCAGCATAGTACTGAACGTGCCAGGCGGGGCGCGGAGCCAGGCAGCAAGCACAGCCATAGCAAACCAGGGCGGGGCTAGATCGCAACACCGGCCCAGCAGGCTCAACCGCCGGGGATCGAGGCCCTTATCAGCGTCCCTCTCCCCGAGCGACCTGCTCCGGCCAGACGTCCTGACTGCCGGTCACCGCCACCAGTCGCTGGCTCAGATAACGCAGCAGCACGCCGTACAGGGGCAGGAAAAAGGCCAGACTGATCGCAAGTTTGATGGCGTAGTCGACCGCTGCGATTTCTGGCCAATGCTGCGCCATGAACGGGTCAGGGCCAGCCTCGAAGGCGATGGAGAAGAACGCCACGGTATCCACCAGATTACCGACCAGGGTCGACGCCGCCGGCGCCACCCACCAGTGCTTGAGTCGCCTGAGCCGGTCGAAGACCTGCACGTCGAGCAATTGTCCGAGCAGGTAGGCCATGAAACTGGCCAGTGCGATCCGGGCGACAAACAGATCGAAACCATCGAAGGCTGCAAGGCCAGCGAAGCCGCCCTGCGGGAAGACCACCGAGACAACGTACGACACCACCAGCGCGGGCAGCATCACGCGCATCACGATGGCGCGCGCCGGCCCCTTGCCGAACAGGCGTACCGTCAGATCGGTGGCCAGGAAGATGAAGGGAAAGCTGAAAGCGCCCCAGGTCGTGTGCAAGCCAAATACCGTAAACGGCAGCTGGACCAGGTAGTTGCTGGCGGCGATAACGACGATATGGAAAACGACCATCAGCGCCAGCAGGCGACGGCGCTGTTCGAAGGACAGAGTGAACATCATGATTCCTTTTTCGCAAGGGGTGAGGGAACCCTGGGAACAACCACAATACGGCTACAGGCACGCCTGGCTGCGATACCTCTGGATGGCGCAAGATTTCGAGCCGTATGGCGATAAGTCTCGCGCCACCGCGTGGGGTGCAAATTTTGCGGCAGAAATTATACGAGACAAGCCTGCGCCTTGCCAGCACTCCCTTGCTCGACCCCTTCCCCTTTACCCACAGGCCACCCCGGGTAGACGGGCAAAATCAGATAACTGCAGATCCAGGCACCAGATGTGCCATACAGGATACCTAGAGAAACCTGATATTGCACAATATTGTCAGTCTGCTAAATACAAATACAAGAAACAACGCGATGGAAACACTTTGAAAAACTTATTATCTAATTCTGCCGAAACGGTCACAAACACGCGTTTAAGACGCGTTTACTTCAACAATGCGCTATTATTGAGAAGTTTCTTAATCACTAACGGAAAGAAAGGCTTCGGCTTTCATCAGCGACCAAATGAAAGGAGTCCTGCGCCCCGGACCAACACTATTCCGAGGAGCCGGATACGCCGAATCCGACTAGCGGATCTCTTCGATGAGGATGACAAGCCATCCATGCACAACACTTCGATCCCTATTGCCGTCCATCTCGGGTGGCGCCTAGCGCCACGACGTCCAACGGGTGAAATTCGTGTCAGTCACCGCTGCAAGGGAGAGTGCTGATGAACAGCTCACAACGTGTTGCCGGCCGCCTGCTTGAGGGTGGAGATGCCGTGGTAGACAGAGCGAGCGGCCTGCTGAAAGCCATCGCCAACGACAATCGCCTAAGAATCCTGTGTCTACTTGAAGGCAACGAGCTGTCCGTGACAGAGCTCAATCAACGCCTGAGCCTGAGCCAGTCGGCCCTATCCCAGCACCTTGCCATCCTCAGGCGAGCCGAGCTGGTCAGTACTCGGCGCTCCTCCCAGACCATCTACTACTCGCTGCAAGGCGACAGCGCGAGCATCATGATCGCCGCCATCGTCAAGATGAACGCAGCCAACGACGACTGAGGCGCGACCACAGACTTTGCAGGCGCTTCGCACCCGATAGCCCTCGCTGGAGGGCATCGGGCTCGCTCGATGGACAGAACGACACGGGCAGGCGGAGCTGGGGCGGCTCAGGTCAGGCAGCATTGTGATCCAATATTACGAACCACGACGGGGGCTTCGCCTACCGATGCTCCCAGCCGGACGCATCGACACGCTCTTCCACCCGATCGAGCGCCTGCTCGACCATGCCAGAGGCGGAAAAACCAAGACGCTCGGCCAGTGATGGCACCGCCGCAAGCCTCAGGCTCAGCACCTTGCCACGTTCCATCGCCTTGCTGAGATAAGCCTCGCTGGTGGTGACCTCATCCGCCAACCCTCTGGACACGGCCTCTTCTCCGTACCAGACCTCGCCGGTAGACACGGCGTCGATATCCACGCCGGAGCGGCGCTGGTCGACGTAGTCCTTGAACTTGGCATGGATGGCGTCGAGGTCCGCCTGCAGCTTGTCTCTGCCTTCCTCGGTGTTTTCGCCCAGCACGGTGAGCGTGCGCTTGTAGCGCCCGGCGGTCACCAGCTCCACATCGACGTCATGGCGCTTGAGCAGGCGGTGGATATTGGGGATCTGGGCCACCACCCCGATGGAGCCGATTACCGCAAACGGGGCCACCAGGATGCGTTGTGCGTTGCACGCCATCAGGTAGCCGCCGCTGGCCGCCACCTTGTCCACGCAGACCGTCGTCTTGAGGCCCCCCTCGGTGAGCCGGTGCAGTTCCGCCGCCCCCTGCCCATAGGTGTGGACCAGGCCTCCGGGGCTCTCCAGCCGAATGACCACCTCGTCCCCTTCCTTAGCCACACCAAGCAGCAAGGACACTTCGCGAGCCAGGCGGTCCACGCCGCTGGCCTTGAGGTTGCCATGAAAATCGATCACCCAGGTGGTGGCGTTCGATGCCACGCCTTCGTCCTGCCTGGGCTTGGTATCCCGACGCCACGGCCAGCGCAGACGAGACCGCTTTTCTGTGCCTGTCCTGGCTTGTACCAAACGCTCGCGCCACTGACGCTGACGCTGACCCAGGTCCTCGATCCTGAGTTGCTCCCTGGGTACACTGCCGCCACCCTTGGCCCGGGCAAGCACGATCAGCGCCAACAGCACGACCCCTGCCACCAGCAGTAGCTGAACAAAAAAGGTCAGGATCTCACCCAGCCAGTCTTCCATCGCTCTCTCCCTGTCAGCCGGCACAATTCTGCAAAGACCTGGACCTTGACGGTCATAGGCCCTGAACGGCGCCCGGCCTTGATTGAAACATTCGTTTGAAATACGCTGCCTGACAGCGACTCACACAACTGCAAGGAATTCTCATGTCACAGACACTCGATACGCTACGCTCTCGCTTCAATCCCGACGCAGCCCAGGGCATGCACGAGATCTTCCAGTTCCATTTCAGCGATACCGAGGATCACTATGTCGTCATCGACGATGGCGCATTGGACATCCAGCAGGGCGAGCACGACGATCCCTCTGTCAGCCTGAGCATGAGCAGCGACACCCTCAAGGGCATCATGACCGGTGATATCAACGGCATGACAGCCTTCATGACCGGCAAGCTCAAGGCGACCGGCAATATCATGCTGGCGACCCGCCTGACCGAGCTGTTTCCCGAGAAGTGATGCTCAAATGGGCAGTGGCTCCTCCCGGCGACTGCCCGTCAGGACCGACCGTCACGCACCTCCGACAGGTGCAACTCGATCAACTCCCGCGAGATCGAATAAAGCGGCGGCAACTGCGGTAGCTGTCGTGGCGAGAACCAGGCGGCGTCTTCGATCTCGTGGCCGTCGATCACGATGCGTCGGCTTGCCGCCTCGACCAGATAGCCCAGCATCAGGGAGTGGGGGAAAGGCCAGGCCTGACTGCGAATATAACGCAGCCGCCCCAGCTTCAGACCGACCTCCTCGTGGACCTCGCGATGCACCGCCTGCTCCGCAGACTCCCCCGGTTCGATGAATCCTGCCAGGGTGGAATAGCGTCCGGGTGGAAAACGCGGGCTACGAGCCAGCAACAGCGACTCCCCATGGGTCACCAGGGTGATGATGCAGGGCGAGATGCGCGGGTAGTTGCGATGGCCGCAATTGTCGCAGTGCATCGCAAACTCGTGTTCCAGGCGCCTCGCTTGGCTGCCGCAACGCCCGCAAAACCGGTGATTGCCCATCCAGGCACCCACCTGCAGCGCCGTTGACACCAGCCCGTACCATGACTCGGGCAACCTCGACAGCCAGCTACGGCCGTCTGGCCAGTCGGCGCCTGGGCTGTCTTCAAGACGCAGCCCCACCGGTTCGTCCGACCACCAGCACAACGGCTGAACACGCTCATCCCAGGGCTCGACCGGCCCCAGTGGCGTATTGTCCAGGCCAGGCGCCATACAGCCTTTCGCCAGGCGAATGATACGCCCCGACTCGACACCTCTTGGCAGCTCCCGATGCAGCATCAGACACCGTCCTGCGTGGCGCTGCCGGGGCCGGCGTAGGCAGGGTCCAGGTCGTCCCAGCGACACTCTCCTGCCTTGCCACGCACCTTGTCGAGCTTGGCCAGATGGGCCGCCATCTCCTGCTCTGTCGGGCGTACCACGCTCAACCGCCCCGGCTCCAATGACAACCGACGCACCGAAAGCTCGCCGGGCACCGCCGCCTGCTGGTCGCTGTCGTTGCCCGCATCCAGGGTCAGGGCGGTCTGCCCACCGGTCATCGCCAGATAGACGTCTGCCAGGATCTCGGCATCGAGCAAGGCCCCGTGCAGCACGCGGTGACCATTGTCGATATCGTAGCGCTTGCAAAGGGCGTCGAGGCTGTTGCGCTGCCCCGGGTGCAGTCCCCGTGCCATGGTCAGGGTATCGAGGATACGACAGTGATCCTTGACGGGCCCTGCATATAGCTCGGGGTGGGTGGCCTTCAACAGCTTGAATTCGTGGTCGATGAAGCCGACATCGAAGGGCGCGTTATGGATGACCAGCTCGGCCCCGCGAATAAACTCCCAGAAGTCGGCCGCCACCTCGGCGAACACCGGCTCATTGGCGACCCGCTCGTTGGTGATGCCGTGGACACCGATCGCCTCGGCATCGATCTCACGCTCGGGGTTGATGTATTGATGGTAGGAATTTCCGGTCAGACGCCGGTTTATCATCTCCACGGCGCCGATCTCGATGAGACGGTGGCCGTCGCGCGTCTCGATACCGGTGGTCTCGGTATCCAGTACAATCTGTCGCATTCTGGGTCCCTGAAGTCGGATGGGCTGTGGGGTGTGGGCCGACGGCGTCAGGCGCCTTCCAGCAACTCGTCGATGGCCTCGTTGACCAGGGCGTCGGCGGCCTCGTTTCCAGGGTGGCCGCTGTGCCCCTTGACCCAATGCCAGCTGACCTGGTGTCGGCGTGTCTGCTCATGCAGCTCGCGCCACAGATCGGCGTTCTTCACCGGCTGCCTGGAAGCCGTCTTCCAGCCACGCTTGATCCAGCCATGGATCCATTCGGTGATGCCCTTGCGCAGATACTCCGAATCTGTCCAGAGATCCACGTGACACTCGCGCTTGAGCGTCTTCAGCGCCATGATCGCGGCGGTCAGCTCCATTCGGTTGTTGGTGGTATCACGCTCGGCGCCCTTGAGCGACTTGCGGTGATCCCCGCTTTCCAGCAGCGCTCCCCAGCCGCCGGGTCCGGGATTGCCGCGGCAACCCCCGTCGGTGTAAATGGTCACGACAGGGAGTGAATCGGGAGTGGTCAACGCATTGCTACCTTCTTCTGCTTGGGGGTCTGCCGCACACTGGGCTCGAGCCTGGTGGTGCCGAGTGCGGTGTTACCGACCGGCAAGCCGAACAGCGGGCGTTTTCCCTGGGTACAGGCCAGCTGCGAGCGGCAGCGAGCCTGGATGATATAACAATCGCCCAGGGGCAGGTTGTGGCGCCGGCCAAGGGTCTCCAGCATGCCATTGCCACCGGCGAGCCCCGGCAGGCGAAATCGGCAGTAGTCTACCCGCTCGATCTCGAAGTCGACAAACTGAAGCCAGTCCTTCATCGTCCGCGGCGTTCGCCATACGCCCTGCCCCGGCAGCTGCCGCCGGCGGCGAGGCCGAACCCTCATCAAGCCCGACGATGACAGCGGAGACCAGCCGAGCAGCACCAGTCGCCCCTGCGGCGAGACCACCCGGGCGGCCTCCTGCAGAAGCTGGTGGGGGTGGGACACCACCTCCAGCAAGTGATTGAGCACCACCACGTCCATCGCCCCATCGGGCAGAGCCAAGCGCTCAGGACGGCAAACCAGCGTGCTGGAACTTTCCGCCAGCTCCCTGGTCGGAGACCACCGTATCCAGTGGCGCACCGCGCTCATGTCGGCCAGTGGCTCGGCCAGTGACATTTCAAGACCGTGCTGGCCGCACCAGCGTTCGGCCAGCGGGCCCAGGCAGGCTCGTTCGGAACGCCGCACGGCGCATCCGCTGTCACTGGACCAATAGCGTCGAGCGTGCCGCACCAGGCACGCGAGCTCCATCGGCTCCGACGCATTTGACATAGTGGACCTGTGCCTCCAAAGTGTCTGATTTTGCAAGGCGAAAAAACGAAGTTTACTGAAGTCTGCGCCGGCCGCCCAGCTAGATGCTGCCCGCTCAAGGCTCGCTCCGAGGACCCTGCCGACCATGTTAAGCGTGACACCGATTCCAGCCTTTAGCGACAACTATATCTGGCTGCTGCGCCAGGATTCGAGTCAAGAGGTCTGCGTCGTGGATCCCGGTGACGCCGAGCCTGTTCTGCGCTTTCTCGAACGTGAAGGGCTGAGCCTGGGATGCATCCTGCTGACCCATCACCACCATGACCACACCGGCGGCGTTGCCGAACTGATCCAGCGCTATTCGCCCCGGGTGATCGGGCCGGACAACCCCGAGATCGCAGGCGTCGACGAGATCGTGCGTGACGGTGACGAGTTTCGCGTCATGGGCCGCCTGTTCGAGGTGATGGCGGTGCCTGGGCATACCTTGGACCATCTGGCCTTCTTTACCGCAGGCATCCCGCCGCTGCTGTTCTGTGGGGACACCCTGTTCAGCGGTGGCTGCGGACGCCTGTTCGAAGGTACCCCGGAGCAGATGAAGGGGTCCCTCGACCGACTGAATTCCCTGCCGGCGGATACACTGGTATTCTCCGCGCACGAATATACATTGGCCAACCTCGCTTTTGCGAAGGCGGCCAACCCCGGCAACCCCGACGTTGCCACCGCCTTCGACGAATGTCAGAAGGCACGAGATCTGGACCGACCCACGCTGCCTACAACGATGGAACGTGAGCGCCGCATCAATCCCTTCCTTCGTTGCGATGATGAAGATGTCAAGCGCGCTGCCTCAGCCCATGGGTCGACCGATAGCACGGACGCCACCTTTGCCACGCTAAGAGCCTGGAAGGATTCCTTCTGAACGGCTCGGCGTCCTGAACCATCGTCCCACAGGACGCCCGCGATAAGCATCGCGGGCCAGGAGTTTCTGTACGCATGACATTTCACACGACCCGTAGACGACTTCTTGGCGCGGCCAGCAGTCTGGCCCTCCTTGGCTCGTTGATGGCCGGTGCCTATACATCCCAGGCCTCGCCACTCCCCCCCGGTGGCGCCATGCCATATGGCGGAACCAGCGCTGACGCAAGCGCCGCGCCTTCGCATCAACACCTGACTCGCCACTTCTGGGATGCCCTGGAACTCGAGCCGCAGGATGCCTGGACAAGTCTGAGGGCGGATTTCCAGTGGCAGGACCAGCCGGTCAATGCCCGCGTGCAGGAATGGATCGACTACTACCAGGACAGCCCCCATAACGTGGCGGAGATCACCGAGCGCGCCCGCCCCTGGCTCGCCTGGATCACCCAGCAGGTCGAATCACGTGGTCTGCCGGGCGAGATCGCGCTGATCCCCTTCGTCGAGAGCTCCTTCGATCCCAAGGCACGTAGCCACTTTGGCGCCGTCGGACTGTGGCAGATCATGCCGCGTACCGGTGACGCCCTCGGCCTCAAGCGCAATGGTGCCTGGGATGGCCGCAATGATGTCGTGGCCTCCACCCGCGCCGCCCTGGACTACATCGAGATGCAGGCGGATCAGTGGTACGAGGGCGACCTCCAGTTGTCACTCGCGGCATACAACGCCGGCGCCGGCACCGTCAACAATGCCCGCCGTGCGGCGCAGGCCCGCGGACTCGCCGGCGACTACTGGGATCTCAACCTGCCCTCGGAGACCATGGCGTACGTGCCGAAGCTGATGGCCATCTCGCGGATCATCAATGATCCCGAGCGCTATGGCGTCAACCTTCCGGAGATCAGCGGCTCGGCGGCCTTTGCCAAGGTCTCGGTCACCGCACCGATCTCGTTGAACAAGGCAGCCGCTCTGGCCGGAGTGACCACCCACGAGCTGAGCGAACTGAACCCCGGACTCAAGTCGCGCAACGTCAACCCGCGTCACACCCGTCAGATTCTGGTGCCGGCAGAGAGCGCCGCCACCCTGCGCAATGCCTTGAGCAACCTGGGGCAGATCGAAGTGGCCAGCGCCTCCGACGAGACCCATGTCGTCGAGAGCGGAGACACCTTGAACCGCATCGCCATGCTTCATTCCATCTCGCCTCGGGACCTGGCACGCTGGAATGGCATCGACAACCCGCAGGCTCTTCAACCCGGTCAGCAACTGACACTTTCCGGTCGGTAAAGCGGGCGCCACGGTGGCGCCCCTCAGGACAAGGACTCCACCGCCATGCGACAGGTGGCAATTGGCGCCTGCCTGCTGGGCGCCCTGCTGGCGACCGCCAGCGAGGCCGCAGACGTTTCCAGCGTGCCCACCGTGCACGCCCTTCCGCTCTATGGTGAGCCGGCCCTGCCGGCTGACTTTCGCCACTTTCCCCATGCCAATCCTGATGCTCCGTCAGGCGGTGATTTGATTCGCGCCGCCCAGGGCAGCTTCGATTCGACCAATCCGTTTATTGTTCGTGGCACGCCAGCCTCTGGCCTTACACAGATCTACGACACCCTGCTCGAATCGAACCCGGGAGAGCCCTTCACCATGTATGGGCTCCTGGCCGAGGGTATCCGCCTGGACCCCGAACGGCGCTGGGTCGAGTTCGACCTGCGCCCCGAAGCGCGCTTCCATGACGGCGAACCCGTGGACGCCCAGGACGTGGTATTCAGCTTCGAGACGCTGACCACCAAGGGGCAGCCCTTCTACCGCGCCTACTACAGCGATGTCGACAGCGTCACCGCCATCGACAGCGACACCGTGCACTTCGACCTCGGTGACAGCGAAAGCCGTGAACTGCCGCTGATCCTGGGCCAGATGCCGATCCTGCCCGAGCACTACTGGCGTGATCGCGACTTCGAGGCGGTGACCCGCGATTCGCTGCTCGGCTCCGGCCCCTATCGGATCGCCGAGGTCGATCCGGGCCGCCGCATCGTCTACGAGCGCGTCGACGACTACTGGGGTAGCGAGGTACCGGTCAACGTCGGCCGACACAATATCGGACGGCTGATCTACGACTACTATCGCGACCAGACGGTGGCACTGGAGGCCTTCAAGGCCGGCAATCTCGACTTCCGTCTCGAGAATTCCGCGAGCAACTGGGCCACGGCCTACGACTTCCCTGCGCGCGAGCAGGGCTTTGTCAGGCAGCTTCAGGTCCATGACGGCCAGCCCGCCGGCATGCAGGCCTACGTCATGAACCTGCGCAAGGCCAAGTTTCAGGATCGCCGCGTGCGCGAGGCGATCACTCTTGCCTTCGACTTCCCGTGGCTGAACAGAAACCTGTTCTACGACGCCTATGCGCGCACCGACAGCTACTTCGAGAATTCCGAGATGGAAGCCACCGGCTTGCCGTCCGAAGACGAGCTGGCACTGCTCAAGCCCTTCCGCGACCAGCTGCCGGAGAGCGTCTTCAGCGAGCCACTGCCGATGCAGCAGCCCCAGGAGATGCGTCCACGCCTGAGGAAGGCCCTGGAACTCCTGCGTGAGGCCGGCTACGAGGCCCGTGACGGGGTAATGATCGACCCCGAGAATGGCGAGCCACTGCACGTCGAGATCTTGCTTTACAGCACCCAGTTCGAGCGCATCGCCCAACCGCTGCTGCGAAGGCTGGCCCGACTGGGGGTGCAGGGCAATATCCGTACCGTCGATGTCAATCAGTACCTCAATCGTCTGCGCAGCTTCGACTTCGACATGGTGGTGGGCAGCTTTCCGCAGTCCTTGAGTCCCGGCAATGAACAGCGTGAGTTCTGGGGCAGCGAGTATGCCGAACGCCCCCAGAGCCGGAATCTGATCGGCCTTCAGGATCCCGTCATCGACGCTCTGGTCGATCGCCTGATCGCCGCCGACTCGCGCCAGGCACTGGACACCGCCGCCCAGGCGCTGGACAGAGTGCTGCGCTGGGGCTTCTACGTGGTCCCGCAGTTCCATCTGGCCGCCCACCGCATCGCGGTGTGGGACAAGTTTGCCTGGCAGGAGCCCTTCCCCGAGTACACGCTGGACCTGAGCGCCTGGTGGGTAGACCCGGAACGCGAGGCGGTCATCGAGGATCGTCAGCGTAGCCGTTGATTCAACGGCGGCCAAAGGGCGCTGTGCTGTGGTAAGAAGGTCAAAGATTCAGAGGGCAGGCGCACGTGTCCAGCCCGAACGGCAGGCCCGACCACGCCGGCGGCCCTGATACAGAAAATGTTTCTGGTGGTGCGAAGCGTCGTGCGAAACGACGCTTCGCCTTGGCAAACCCAATCCTCAAGGAAATGCCGTGGGTGCCTACGTACTGCGCCGTCTGCTGCTGATGATCCCCACCCTGCTGGGGATCATGCTGCTCAACTTCATCATCGTCCAGGCCGCGCCGGGCGGGCCCATCGACCAGTTGCTGGCACGTTTCGAGGGCTTTTCCAGCGAGGCCAGTACCCGCCTGCAGGGCGGTGGCGGCGAGACCATCGATAGCGGCGAGTCTCGCGGCAGCCGCGGGATCCCCGAGCAGTTCATCACCCAGCTTGAGCAGCAGTTCGGCTTCGACAAGCCGGCCCATGAACGCTTTATCGACATGATGGTGGACTACGCCACCTTCGACTTCGGCGAGAGCTTCTTTCGCGGCGAGGCGGTCACCACCCTGATGTTCGAGCGACTTCCGGTGTCGATCTCGCTAGGTCTGTGGACGACCCTGCTGGTGTATCTGGTGTCGATCCCGTTGGGGGTACGCAAGGCCCTGAGACACGGCTCCGCCTTCGATGTCTGGACCTCCGGCCTGGTCATCGTCGGCTACGCCATTCCCGGCTTCCTGTTCGCTATCCTGCTGATCGTGCTGTTCGCCGGCGGCAGTTACTTCGACGTCTTCCCGCTGCGAGGGCTGACGTCACCGGACTTTTCCGAGCTCAGCGCCTGGGGCAAGGTCAAGGACTACCTGTGGCATATCGTGCTGCCGGTCAGCGCCTCGGCCATCGGCAGCTTCGCCACCCTGACCATGCTGACCAAGAACAGCTTTCTCGACGAGATCCACCGCCAGTACGTGCTGACCGCCCGTGCCAAGGGTGCCAGCGACAGGCGGGTGCTCTATGGCCACGTCTTCCGCAACGCCATGCTGATCATCATTGCCGGGATGCCGTCGGCGCTGATCGGGATCTTCTTCACCGGCTCGCTGCTGATCGAGGTGATCTTCTCGCTCAACGGGCTGGGCCTGCTCGGTTTCGAGGCGGTCATGCAGCGTGACTATCCGGTGATCTTCGGCACCCTCTACCTCTACACCCTGATCGGCCTGATACTCAAACTGGTATCCGACCTGACGTACGTCTGGGTGGATCCGCGCATCGACTTCGAGACACGGGAATCCTGATCGTGCCTAGCCTTTCTCCCATCACCCGCCGTCGCCTCGCCGTCTTTCGCCACCAGCGCCGTGCCTGGTGGTCACTGTGGGCCTTCGGCCTACTGTTCTTGCTCAGCCTCGGGGCCGAACTCATCGCCAATGACAAGCCGCTGCTGGTGCAGTATCAGCAGCAATGGTACTTCCCGATGCTGGTCGACTATCCGGATACCGTCTTCGACGGCTTTCTGCCGACCGCGGCGGACTATCACGATGACTTTACCCGCAACGCCATCGAGTCGGATGGCTGGATGCTGTGGGCGCCGATTCCGTTCTCCTACGACACCCTGGACGAGTATCTCGACCACCCTGCGCCGTCACCCCCGGATGGCCGCCACTGGCTGGGTACCGATGACCAGGGTCGTGACGTGCTGGCGCGGGTGATCTACGGCTTTCGCCTGTCGGTGATCTTTGCTCTGGTGCTGACCGCCGGGTCGCTGGTGCTGGGGGTGCTGGCCGGTGGGGTGCAGGGCTATTTCGGCGGCAAGGTCGACCTGATCGGCCAGCGCCTGACCGAGATATGGTCGGGGTTGCCGGTGCTGTTCCTGCTGATCATCCTGGCCAGCCTGGTGGAACCCAATCTGTGGTGGCTGCTCGGGATCATGCTGCTGTTTTCCTGGCTCGGACTGGTGGATATCGTGCGTGCCGAGTTTCTGCGTGCGCGCAATCTGGAGTATGTACGGGCCGCCAAGGCCATGGGGCTGCCGTCGCATCTGATCATGTGGCGCCATGTGCTGCCCAACGCCATGGTGGCGACCCTGACCTTCATACCCTTCCTCTTCACCGGCGCCATCACCACCCTCACGGCGCTGGATTTTCTCGGTTTCGGGCTGCCGCCAGGTTCGCCTTCCCTGGGCGAGCTGGTGGCCCAGGGCAAGAACAACCTCCAGGCGCCATGGCTTGGGATTACCGCCTTCATGACCCTGGCGGTCATGCTGTCGCTGCTGGTGTTCATCGGCGAGGGGATCCGCGACGCCTTCGATCCGCGCCACGTCCAAAGCGCCAGCGGCAACACGACACCGCAAGGAAGCCCCGCGCATGAACAATGACACCCTGCTGTCGCTGGATCGGCTGTCGATCGGTTTCGGCGACACCACCGTGGTCAAGGAACTGTCGCTGGACGTCAGGCGCGGAGAGACCCTGGCGCTGGTGGGTGAGTCGGGGTCCGGCAAGTCAGTCACCGCGCTTGGCGCGCTCAACCTGCTGCCGCCCAACGCCACAATCAAAGGCGGTAGATGGCTCGGCGACACCGACCTGTCGCGGCTGACGCCGCGCAAATGGCAGGGGCTGCTCGGCAACCGCGTCGGTTTCGTGTTTCAGGAGCCGATGACCTCGCTCAATCCGCTGCACACCATCGGACGACAGCTGGCGGAGACCCTGCGCCTGCATCAGGGCCTGCGAGGCCGTGGGGCTCGCCACCGCTGCCGCGAACTGCTGGAACAGGTAAAACTGCCGCGAGCCGAGGAACTGCTCGATGCCTGGCCCCACCAGCTGTCCGGCGGGCAGCGTCAGCGGGTAATGATCGCCATGGCCATCGCCAACCAGCCTGAGCTGCTGGTGGCCGATGAACCCACCACCGCCCTGGACGTGACCGTACAGCAGGAGGTACTCGCCCTGCTGGCCGAGCTGCGTGATCACCACGGCATGGGCATGCTGTTCATCACCCACGACCTGAATCTGGTGCGTCGGCACGCCGACCGTGTGTGTGTCATGCGTCATGGCGAGCGCCAGGAAACCGGGACCGTCGAGCGGGTCTTCCAATCGCCCCAGAGCGCCCACGCGCGGGAATTGCTGGACGCCGAGCCGGAAGGTGTCCCGGCCCCCTGTGGCGATGCCCCGACCCTGATCGAGGCCCGCCAGCTAAGCGTCACCTTCGAACGACGCCGACGCCTGTTCCAGCGTCGCCAGCCTGGCTTCGAGGCGCTGGCTCCGCTGGACTTGCACATCGCCGCCGGCGAGACCCTGGGCGTGGTCGGCGAATCGGGATCCGGCAAGACCACCCTGGCCTCCGCTCTGCTGCGCCTGAACCAGGCCAAGGGAGTCATCGACTTCGCCGGCGCCAAGCTGGATCAGCTATCGGGCAAGGCGCTGCGCCAGCAGCGCAGAAATCTGCAGATCGTGTTCCAGGACCCCTATGGCTCTCTCTCTCCGCGAATGCCGGTGGCGGATATCATCAGCGAGGGACTTCGCTATCATCAGCCTGAGCTTTCCGAGCAGGAAGTCAGCGCTCGGGTCCGTGCGACCTTGCGTGAGGTGGAGCTCCCGGAACACGTCGCCCAACGCTATCCCCACGAGTTCTCCGGCGGCCAGCGCCAACGCATCGCGGTGGCCCGAGCGATCATCCTCGAGCCGCGCCTGATCGTACTCGATGAACCGACCTCGGCACTGGACAGGACAGTGCAGAAACAACTGATCGCCCTGCTCAGGGACCTCCAGGCACGGCGCGGACTGAGCTATCTGTTCATCAGCCACGACCTGGCGGTGGTGCGCGCCATGGCCCACAGGGTGATGGTGCTGAAGGAAGGCCGCCTGATCGAACAGGGGGCCTGCATGGACGTACTTTCCCGGCCGGCCGATCCCTACACCAGGGCTCTGGTCAAGGCGGCGGGGCTTGAGCCCCAGGGATGAAGCAAGGCTGACAGGAGGTGTCCCGACAGGGGGGCGGTAGAAGGCATGGCATCTGTGCGCGGTTGCCGCCAAATGCGCTCCATGGCGGTTCATGCCGGTACTGGGGCCGTCCAGGCCCCAAACGTTTATTCTTTCGACTATGCCGTCGAATGTTGTTATTGCCACCTCGTTCTATACTGGCCGGGTTACCGTCCATAGGTCTCGCCATGTTCCGCTGCATCACGCTTCTTGTACTCGCCCTGCTCTGGCTGCCCGGCAGTCAGGTACTGGCTGGCGAGCTCGCGTTGAATGATGACTGGCAATATCGTTGGGGGGACTCGCCCCGCACTCCTGACGGAGAGCTTGAGTGGCTCACCGCCGCTGAAGGGGAATGGAAGTCCCTGGAGGGCATCGGCAATCCCCCGGGTCGTGACGGTCGCGACAGCCTCTGGCTGCGTCGGGAGTTGCCCGCCGGTGACTGGCTTCAGCCGGCGCTGTTCGTCTCAAGCCTCAACTTGGTGGCCGAAGCCTATGTCGATGGGCAACACGTCTATCGCCACGGTCAGCTCGAAGGACCGGACGCCGGGGCCTTCGCCGGCTGGACCTGGCACGCCATCGAGCTGCCCTCGCCCACCCAGGGCAAGACCCTGTACCTGCGCCTGAAGTCGTCCTACAAGGACATCGGGCTTTGGGGCAAGGTCGTGATCATGGAACAGTCACGGATACTGCCCTCGATTCTCGAGGCCACCAAGGGCGAACTAGTGATCGCGCTTGCCTGCCTGATCGTCGCAGCCCTGGCGCTCGTGTTGATCCTGACCCAGCCCGAACGCTGGCGGCTGGGTAGCCTCGGGCTCTTCTCGCTGGCGGTCGGACTCATGGTGCTGGCCGAGAGCGACGCCAGCCAACTGATCGTGTTCGCGCCCCTGGCGTGGGACTATGTCGCCGCCATCGCCTATTTTTCTTTGCCGGTGTCCATGGCGCTGATCCTCGAGCACTGGTTTCCGCAGATCCCGCGACAGGGCATGCGACGTCTGTGGCTAGGCTTGCTGGCCTACGCCATCATCGCCCCGGCGCTGGCGATGCTGGACGTGGTATCGCTTCCTCCGACCTTTCCCTTGTTCGACCTGATACTGCTCGGGGCGCTGGCCTATATGGCACGCTGGCTGTTTCGCTATCGACGAGAGTTCGACAGCGACCAACGCCTGATCGTCGCGAGCTACGCCATCTTTGCTGCCATCGCCATCACCGACATGCTGGTGGCCCACGGCCTGGTGGGCTGGATCAGTGTACCGGTGCATCTTGGTGCCCTGGCCTTCATCGTCGCCATGATCGTCATCTCCACGCGCCACTATGCTCGCTCCCAACGCCAGTTGCAGCGACTCAACGATCACCTCGAGCAAGAGGTGGCCGAGCGTACCCGGCAACTGGAAAGCCTCGCAGAACAGGAGAGACAACGTGCCCTGGTGCTGGCCACCGAACACCACAAGACCCAGCGACTGGCCAGTCTGATCGACACGCTGCAGGCATGCACCAGCCTCGAGGAAGCGCTATGCCTGACCCAGCGGGCCATGCCGGAGATACTGGAACCGATGCAGGGCGCCTTCTACCGGCCTCAGGATCAGCCGGACAACATGACGCTGGAACTGTTCTGGCCCACCACCTATCGCCCCCCGGCTTGGCTGGACACCACCGCGATTCCGCCGCTTCGAACGCGCACGGAAGAAAGCCTGCCCGCCCTGGACGACCTGCTCACGATCTCCACCAGGAGGCCGCCCTCGGACCCTTCGGCACCTTCCCCTGCCGACAACCTGCCTCACTGGATCTTTCCGTTGGACTTGACCGGCCCGGATCGCCAGCACCGCCGACTGGGCGTGATCTGCGTCGTGCCCGACGGGCCACTGGTCAAGCGCCCGCAGTACTGGGATCGCACCCGCAGCTTCATCGAACTCGGCGTCAGCCGCCTGGCCCTGGTATTGTCGAGCATCGCCCTGCAGGAAGAACTATCGGCGCTATCCTATCGCGATGATCTGACCGGACTGCACAATCGTCGCTACTTCGATGAGCTTTTTGCCCACGAGACGGCTATTTCGTTGCGCAAGAAGAGCCCCTTGGCGGTGGTCATCCTGGACATCGACCACTTCAAGAAATTCAATGACCGCTATGGTCATGCGGCGGGTGACACGGTGCTTGAAGGGGTTGGCAGAATGCTGGCCAACAGCTTTCGTGACATCGACGTGGTCTGTCGCTTTGGTGGAGAGGAGTTCGTCGTGCTGCTGCCCGGCGCCGAGGCCGACGACGCTCACCATCGCATGCAGCGCATGTGCCACGCCCTGGCCAGCGCGAGCTTCCGCCACGAGGGCCAGAGCCTGGGTACGGTATCGGTATCCTGCGGCATCGCCAGCTTCCCGGCCACCAGCGACGATCCGAGCTGCCTGCTGGCGATGGCAGACAGCGCCCTATATCGGGCCAAGCACGCAGGGCGGGCTCGCATCGCACTCGCCACGCCTCACGAGAACGACTAGCCGGCCGGGGAAGCCGCCTGGAGGGGCCTGAAGCGCTCTCGCTACAGCGCCCGGCCCCGCGCAGTCAATCCAGCGCCCGCTGCTGCGATCCAAACCAGCGCTGTCACACCAGCGCCCGCTGCTGCAATCCAAACCAGCGCTGTTAAAACAGCTCGCGTTCCTCGGCTGTCAATTCGCGCCATTGGCCGGGTTCGAGTGACGCATCCAGTGTCAAGGGTCCGATCGTGTGGCGATGCAGCGTTTCGACATGGTTGCCGATGGCGGCGAACATGCGACGGACCTGATGATAACGCCCTTCGACGATGGCGAGTTCGACCTCCCTCGGCCCGTGACAGGTCAGGGTAGCGGGACGCGTCGGGGTCTCCTCGCCCTCCAGCATGATGCCCTCGGCAAAACGTGCGACGGCCTCGTCAGGGTTGTCCAGGTCCCGTGCCAGCAGGGCCTGGTATACCTTGGCGCTGCGATGGCGAGGCGAGGTGATGCGGTGGGACCACTGGCCATCGTCGCTCAACAACAGCAAGCCAGTGGTGTCGACGTCCAGCCGCCCTACCGGCTGCAGACGCTCGGCCTTGGGCAGATCGATCAGGTCAACCGCCCGCGTGTAGAGTCCCCGTCTGGCCGTGCACTCCACCCCGACGGGCTTGTGCAGCATGATGTAACGAAGTCCAACCAGCTCAAGAAGTCGTCCCTCCCAGCGCACCTCGTCATCACTCGCCACATGTCGCGCAGCCTTCTTTTCAAGCTCGCCGTTGACCGTTACCTCCCCGCGCACCAAGGCTCGCTTGGCCAGGCTGCGCGTCAGGTCGGTGGTCTCGCTGAGAAAGCGGTCCAGACGCATCAGTTGGCCTCGTCATCGGCGAGTTGAAAGGCATCGGCATCCTGCCATGCCGGGAACTTCTCCCGGAATGCCGCCAATTCGTCGCGGTCGAGCACTCCGGTCTTGATAAAGGGCTCATCACGCGCCTCGTCGATCAGCGCCTCACCCTTGGCATCGATCAACATGGAGTCACCCGAGTAGGCGAGGCCCTTGGCGTCCTCACCGACGCGGTTGACACCGATCACCGGGGCCAGGTTCTCGATGGCACGCGCCTGCAGCAGTGTGCGCCAGGGATGGCGCCTCGGCGCCGGCCAGTTGGCAACACATAGAAGGGCGTCATATTCGAAGTGGGTCGATGGGTTCTGGCGTTGACGCAGCCATACCGGAAAGCGCAGGTCGTAGCAGACGCTCAGCAGGATGCGGAAGCCATTGAGCTCGACGATCACGCGCTCACGACCCATGTCGTAGCGTTCATGCTCGCCTGCCATGCGGAAGAGATGGCGCTTGTCATACCAGCTGATGTCGCCGTCCGGTCGCGCCCAGACCAGGCGGTTGAAGTACTCGCCCTGCTCCTCGATGGCCACGCTGCCGGTAACCACGCAGCCTCGTTGGCGAGCCTGATCCACAAGCCATGCCACCACGCTGCTGTCCGCCATGGGCTGGGCCATCTCGCGTGAGTTCATGGTGAACCCGGTGGCGAACATTTCCGGCAGCACGATCAGGTCGGTATCGTTGGCGCCCAGGTCCGCCAGGCTGTCCTCCAGCATCCGGCAGTTGGACTCGGGATCTTCCCAGTGAAGGTTGCACTGGACAAGCGTCGTACGCAGCTGTGTCATGGTAATCTCATCAATTGACGTCGTCCCCCTAGCCTAAACGACACAGCGCCTTGTCGCAGCAGGTGGCAACGGTCGAATGCCCCAGGCCCCGGAAAACCCCACCGTCATCCGGCCTGACGCGACGCGGCGATCAGCTCAACCTTCGCTATCAACATCGATACCAACGTCGACACCAACTTCGGCACCAACTCTGAACGGGAATTCGCGGCATGAAAGGACTCTCCACTCCCTCGGCCCAGGGCGTCGCCTTTGCGCTGCTGGCTTATGGCACCTGGGGTGGATTTCCCCTTTTCTTCGCATTGTTCGACGGCGTGGGTGCACTCGAGATACTCGCCCATCGCGTCATCTGGTCGTGCCTGTTTCTGGCACTGGTCATCAGTCTGCTCAAGCGCTGGTCGGTCATCGCCAATATTCGCCAGGCACCTCGGCAACTGCTGCCGGCGCTCGCCTGCGCTCTGCTCATCGGCGCCAACTGGGGCCTTTATATCTACTCGGTAGAGACTCACCGGGTGCTGCAGGCGAGCCTGGGCTATTTCATGACACCGCTGGTCAACGTGGCGCTGGGCGTGGTGGTGCTCAAGGAACGCGTCGCGCCGACGCAGCGCCTGGCCATTGGCCTTGCCCTCGGTGCCATCGTGCTGCAGCTATTCCAGTTGGGCACCTTGCCCTGGCTGAGCCTGTGCCTGGCGGTGTCTTTCGGCACTTACGGACTGCTGCGCAAGCAGCTTGCGCTGGACGGGCTGTCGGGCCTGTTCATCGAAACGCTGCTGCTCCTTCCACTGGCGCTGCTGCTGATACAACAGCTGCCGGTCAGCCACTTCGATGGGGCGCTATTCTTCACCGCCCCCTACAGCGCCGCGCTGCTGATGGCCTCCGGGGTGCTGACGGCCCTGCCGCTGCTGGCCTTTGCCGGCGCTGCGCGCCGGCTGACCCTCGGTACTCTGGGATTTCTGATGTACATCAATCCGACGCTGCAGTTTCTGATTGCGTTGTGGGTGTTCAACGAGCCCCTGGCGGTCGAGCAGCTTACTACCTTCGTGCTGATCTGGATCGCGCTGGCGCTCTACTCCTGGTCGAGCCTGCGTCAGCAGCGCCGAGTGCCCACCTGACGCAGTACCGTCGTCGGCATCGGGCCCGCTGGCTTCTCGCCATAGACCGCGACCAGATCCTCCAGCTCCATCGGTGGCGCGAAGAAGTAGCCCTGCCCTTCCTGGACCCCCAGGGTGATCAGCCAACTTGCGTCCTCGACGGTCTCGACGCCTTCCGCCACCACCGTCAGTTCCATGCGATGGCAGAGTCCCACCAGCGCCGCATAAGCCTGACGCGCCTGATCGAAACGCCGCGCGGCGTGAAGTAATGAATAATCCAGCTTGATCGCCGCCAGGGGCAGGCGCTGAAGCAGGTTGAAGGCGGTGTAGCCGCTACCGAAGTCGTCCAGGGCGACGCCAATACCGCGTTCGTGGAGCCGCCTCATCTGTCGCTGAACCCGCTCGACGTCATCGACATGCTCGTGCTCCACCAGTTCGAGTGCCAGGCAGCGTGGAGGCAGCCGACGTCGCGCCAGTTCAGTCACCATGAAATCGGGGAAGTCATCGGCCACGAGCGTCGAAAGGTGGACATTGACCGAGACGGTACCGAGCCAGGCCGCGCCTCGCAGTTCCATCAGCCAGTCGAGGGTGCGGCCGATCACCCAACGGTCGAAACGCTCCGCCAGGCCGAGCATCAGAATGACCGGAAGAAACTCCGGCGGCGGAATATTGCCCGCGTCGGGATGACACCAGCGGATCAACACCTCGGCACCGACCAGGGTTCTGCTCGAGGGCGCCATCTTGGGTTGGGCCACCAGACGCCATTGATTGCCGGGATTCTCGATCAGCAGACTGACCTGCCGGCACAGCCAACGCAGCTGAGTCTCGTGATAGGGACCCGCCGCGGTCACCCTGAGCACCGGACGTACCCAACCTTCGCTTTCCAGCCGCTGCACCCCCTCTTCCAGCGAAGCCAGACAGTTGCTCAGGTCCGTGGAGTGTCCGGGCACCACCACCACACTGGCATGCCAGCGCAGGACCCGTGCGCTGTCGCGCTGCTGAAACTGCCCCACCAAGGCCAGGTAGCTATCGAGCTGGGATTCCACGTCGGGTCCGTGGGCCTGGGCAGGGACCATGCCGATCAGCTGCTCTTCGCCCCCCAGATACAGCCGCCAGCCCTTGGGGAGGTGCGCCTTGAAGACATCGATACTGATCCGCAGAAGACCCTCCAGACTGCCGCTGCCAAAGCGCCTGCGATAGCTCCTGAGTTCGGGTGAGACCAGCACAAACAGCCACTCCACCTCCTCGCATCGACTGCCTCGATAGTCGCTTACCAACGCCAGCCTGGTAGGCAACCCAAAACGCTGATCGACCATCAACTTGCGACGAAGACGTCGCGACCTGTTGCGCGCCACCAGCAAGGCCCCCACGCCCAGCAGCGAGCCAACCGCCACCACCGACACCCCGTACAACGCCTGACGATACTCCCGCGCGACCTGCTCCAGCCGTCCGCGAACGCCGATCCACTGGAACGGGAGGTTGTCATGGCCCTCGAACAGACGGTACCAGCGGGCATCGATCAGGTGACGCTGGGCCATCACCGAGGAACTGGCCGGTACCAGGTCAAAGGCTGGCGTCAGCGCCAGTTCCACGGCGGCGTGGGCAAGGAAGTCGACATCGAGAATCGCCCCGCCGGCACAGCCTATCGCCATCTGGAATTCGAAATGGCAGAACACCGGATAGCCCTGGGCGGCCAGCGCTTCCAGTCGATGGGCGGTACTTCCCGCCCCTTCGGACCAACCGGAGTCCTGCCCCCCTTGCATGTACAGTCGAGTACCCGGCGGGCTTCGCGATAATCGCTCGATCACCTCTTCCGGGGTCCAGCCAGTGACCACATCGACCAGGGTCACATCGGCGACACTGCCGATCACCTCCACCATGTCATCGACGACATTGAAGGCGTGTTCGGAGTCTTCGGCCAGCAGCATCAAAGGCACCGGTGAGCCAAAGGTTTCCACCAGCATATTGAGCGACTGCGCCATGACCGGGTAGGACTTGAGCAGTTTCACTCCAAGCGCCTGGGCCTGCTCCCTGAAGCGGTCATCATTGAGTCCCAGTGCTACCACCTTGCGCGGCCAGGGGAGCTCGTCACGATACTCCAGATAGAAGGCCATGGCGGGGTCATCGGCAATGATCAGACTGCCGCTTTCATTCAAGGTGCTGGCGGTCAATCGCTGGAGCAGGGCCTCATGGGCCAGCGGCCGCGCCAGGCGCAGCGCATCGACATACTCCACCAGCAGTTGTCGGTCTGCGCTGGCTTCGTGACGAAAACGCGCCTCGACACTGCTGACCACATCGTCATTCCACCGGTACCCCTGGTGGTAAGAGGTCAACAGTGTCAGTGAAGCACCCTGCGACTCGTCCAGTTCATCACCCGATAGCATCGCAGAAGCGACCATGGCCACCAGGCCAAGGGTGGTCGGCACAAGTCTCCTGAGTCTCACCAGTAGCAGTGACCTCAACCACGGGAGAGGGCACGGCCCGAGCAGGATGTGCATGAGTAAGGCTCCCACGGGAGCGTCTGCTGGCGACGTTCGATCAAGTGCTGTCTCGCCCCGTAGATGAAGCCTAGAAGCCACCGATGTTCCCCTCGCGCTCCCTTTGGAGGTAGCGATGGACTGAAGATAGGGATAGGTCCAGCGCGCACCGTCTTTGACCTCGCGCATGTCAGCCGGGATGATCGCTACTCGCTTTCAGGATGACGGCCGCCCATGTCCTCGACCACCGCGCGATCCCGCCCTACCGCTATCGGCAGCAAGCCACGGCTGCTGCTGATCGGGGCAGGCCACGCCCATCTGCATCTGCTGCATCAGAGCTCCTTGCTGTCGCGCTTCGATGTCACCCTGGTCGACCCCGGCGCCTTCTGGTATTCGGGCCTGGCCAGCGGCGTGCTGGCCGGCGACCATTCACCTGCGACCGACAGGATCGATCCTGCGACGCTCTGTCATGGGCGAGGGGTTGCACTGGTCAGGGCGCGTCTTTGTGCGCTGAACACCGACGCGCGCCAGGCGCTGCTGTCCAACGGGACCTCTCTGGCGTTTGATCGACTGGGGCTGAATCTGGGCTCTGCTCCTGTGTTGCGGTCGAGCGATGATGAAGCCAGCAGCGATAGCGCAGCCTCGCTACCAGGCGACAAGCAGACACACTGGCAGATCAAGCCCATCCCCCATCTGGTCCGGCTGCGGCGCAGCCTCGAGCGTCGGTTTCAGCGCCGACAGTCGGTGAGCGTCGAGATTCTCGGTGCCGGCGCCAGCGGGGTCGAGATCGCCTGCGCCATCGAAGCACTCGGCCGCCGCCACCAGCTCACCGCTGGTGCTCTGACCATTCGCCTGCGACATCGCGGCTCTGGCCCCTTGCCAGAAGCGCCCGCGCGAGCCCGACGCTACCTGTTGGCAGCCCTGGAGCGTCGCGGAATCCTTGTCGTCGACAGCCGCCATGACCGACATCTGCCGGCGTCCGACATCGTCGACGCCACTGGGCTGGGTCCTCCGCGAGGACTCGAGAGGTTCGGCCTGCCGACGATCGATGGTCGCGGCATAGCTATCGACCCGTCGCTTGAGGTCCAGGGGACCGACGGCGTCTTTGCCAGCGGAGACTGTGCTGCACTGATCGACCATCCCTTGCCACGGCTGGGCGTCCACGGGGTTCGTCAGGGCCCCGTACTGGCCCGGAACCTGATCGCATCGCTGGACCCGCAGGCGTCACTGACCTCTTACCGCCCGCCTGCGCGGGCCTTGTCCATCGTCAATCTCGGCCACGGCGAAGCCCTGGCGCTCTACGGAAACGCCTGGTGGGGCGGACGACTGGCCAGCCGCCTGAAACGTCATCTGGACCTGAATTTCATGCAGCGTACCAGGCGTCTGCGCTGACAAGACTCTACTCGCTCACCGCTTTCGGCTAGGCTAGAGGTTTCTCGGCAAGCGCCTGCGCCAGGCCCTCCAATACCCTGACTAGGACGTCGGCATTTCCATGATCAAGCGTTACCTTCCGATTCTTGCCTGGTTGCCACACTATACGCCGCGTCTGCTGGGGGGCGATCTGCTGGCGGGTATCATCGTCACCGTCATGGTGATCCCCCAGTCGCTGGCCTACGCCATTCTGGCGGGTCTGCCTGCCGTGGTCGGACTCTATGCCAGTCTGCTACCGGCGGTGGTCTACGCCATGCTGGGCACCAGCCGGTCGCTGGCGGTGGGCCCGGTGGCGATCATCGCTCTGATGACTGGCGCCGCTCTGACCAAGGTGGCCACTCCCGGTAGCGCCGCGTACGTCGAGGCGGCGCTGGTGCTGGCACTGCTGTCGGGACTGATGCTGACCGCCATGGGCATGCTGCGCCTGGGCTTTTTCGCCAACTTTCTCAGCCACCCGGTCATCGGTGGCTTTCTCTCGGCCTCGGGACTGCTGATCGCCATCAGTCAGCTATCTCACCTGCTGGGCATCGAGGCCGGTGGCTATACCGCCCTGGCACTGATCTACAGCCAGCTATCCCACCTCGACCAGACTAACCTGATGACCCTGGCGATGGGCGCCTCGACCCTGCTTTTCCTGTGGGCGACCCGCCGCTATGGGCAACACGCTCTGACGGCACTGGGCCTGCCCAGGGGGCCTGCCAGCATGCTGGTACGCGCAGGTCCCGTGGCGGCGGTGGTCATCACCACGCTGATCAGCTGGCGATGGGATCTTGCCTCCAGGGGGGTTGCGACCGTGGGGCAGATCCCCGCCGGCCTGCCAGCCTTCGGTCTGCCGACATTCGAGCTGGGCCTGTGGCACGCGCTGCTGGTGCCGGCGCTATTGATCAGTGTGGTGGGCTTTGTCGAGTCCATCTCGATGGCCCAGATGCTGGCCGCAAAGCGCCGCGAGCGCGTCTCCCCCAATCAGGAGTTGATCGGACTCGGCGGCGCCAACCTGGCCGCTGCTGTCACCGCCGGCATGCCAGTCACCGGCGGACTGTCGCGCACCGTGATCAATCAGCAGTCTGGTGCACGCACCCCCATGGCCGGTCTGTTTGCCGCCATCGGTATCGGTGTGGTGACCCTGGCGCTCACTCCCCTGCTGGAACATCTTCCGATCGCCACCCTCGCCGCCACCATCACCGTGGCCATACTGACGCTGGTGGATATCCCGCTGATTCGCCAGACCTGGCGCTACTCCCGCAGCGACTTCTCGGCCCTGGCGGTGACCATGCTGCTGACGCTGGTGGAGGGCGTCGAAGCCGGCATCATCGCCGGGGTAGGTCTCTCGATTGCGCTTTTCCTGTACCGTACCAGTCGCCCCCACAGCGCCATCGTCGGTCGCATCCCTGGCAGTGAGCACTTCCGCTCGATCACCCGGCATCAGGTCGAGACCGTCAGCCATCTCGCCCTATTCCGGGTCGACGAAAGCCTCTATTTCGCCAACGCCCGCTATCTCGAAGACACCCTCTATACACTGGTGGCCCAGCGCCCCGAGCTGAGCGACGTGGTACTTATCTGCTCTGCAGTGAATCTGATCGACGCCTCGGCGCTGGAAAGCCTGGACGCGATCAATGCCCGTCTGAAGGACTCTCGCGTCACCCTACACCTGGCCGAGGTCAAGGGGCCGGTGATGGACCGGCTGAAGCATTCCGACTTTCTCGATGAATTGACCGGCCGCGTGTTCCTGAGTACCTATGCCGCCTGGACGGAGCTTCGACGCACCCGGGACTGATCCACCAGACTCGCCTCGCCGGACGATGCCTGGTAGCTGCCCGGTAGCTGCCCGGTATCTGCCCGGTAGCTGCCCGACAACCACCAGGCGAGGCTGGAGCCGTGTCGATCTTGCGGGTCAAAGGGCCCGCCTCGAGCCATCGTTGCCGCAGATAGAAAAGCCGGACCTGCTGCCATCGACACAACTGGGTGCCGACCGATGCCTTAGGAGAATATCGACATTGTCGGCATTGCGGTAAGATGGCCCGGTGATACATGGACGGGCCACGAGATGGAAGACTCACCCAAGCAGAACCTCGCCATCAGCGCTTACCGCTGGCTCAAGCAGGACATCATTCGTGGCGTCTTCGCCCCGGGCGAAAAGCTGTTGATGGCAAGGCTGAAAGAACGCTACGACCTGGGCGTGGGGCCGCTGCGCGAAGCCCTGTCCCAGCTGGTTGCCGACCGTCTGGTGGTTGCCATCAGTCAACGCGGTTATCGGGTGGCCCCCATGTCGCTGGCGGAGCTCGAGGATCTGTACGATGCCCGCGCCCAGCTCGAGGGGCTGATGCTGGAGTTGGCCATCCAACGCGGTGACGATCGCTGGGAAGCCGATATCATCGCTACCGCGCACACCCTGGCCAAGGTCGAAAGCGTCAGCTCTTCCGAGGAGCTGCTCGATATCTGGGACAGTCGCCACAAGGCCTACCACAGTGCCATCGTGGCCGGTTGCAACTCGCCTCATCTGATGCAGGTGCGCGACACCCTGTTCGACCAGGTCGAGCGCTACCGTCACCTGTGGCTTCGCGAGACGGTGTTTTCCAGCGAGGCCCTGGCGGTCAAGCGTGACGAACATGCGGCACTGACCGAGGCGGTATTGAGTCGGGACGCCGGCAAGGCCCGGCGCATGATGCGTGACCATCTGATGACGCCGGTACCGATCATCACCGAAGTGATGGCCCGGCGCGGCCTGGATTGAGTCACCATGACGGCGCTTACGCTTGAGCAAGGCAGTTGGCCTGCGCTCACCTGCGCTCAAAGAAGGGCCACACTCCCGCCTCGGCGCGCAGTGAGCTACTCCCCAAGGGAGAGCGACAGCGCCAGACGGATAGCTGCACACTTGGAAGTGCACCGGGCCTGGTCCTGAACCTCGATGGGCGCGGCACCGTCTAGACAGGGCCCGGGATTGTCACCGGACTGTCACCCGTAACACCTAGACTTTTCATAAATCTGATAGCCGTACGCGTTGCCACCGGAGGAATACCATGCCCCATCTACTCAGATTCTCGCGGGACCTGGAGGCACGCCTGGATTTCCTGGCCGAAAAGACCGGCCTGTCGAAGGCTGCACTGATCGAACGTCTGGTCAGCGAAGGCGCCGAGGTCCTCGAAGCCGAGCTGGCCCACGAGGGCGCCGGCAGCCAGCGTGCAGAGCGCTCCATCGATCAACTTCTGCGCGAAAGCGGGCTCGGCGCCTGACGACTCGCCTGAAAAGTGCCTGCGCTCGGTAATACGGCGTTAAAAATCGGCTGGTGCGCCAGCCCGGTTAAAATGCTCATTTACACCCCGTAAACTGCGCTTTCTCACCGATTTTTGCCTTGTCTAACCTTCGCTCGTCAACTTTTCGGACAGAGACTAGCGCTGCGCCTGGTGCAGACCTTCTCGCAGCGCTTCTGACTCCCCCCCGACCGGCTGCTCGGACATCGCTCTTGCCAGCGCCGCTCTGGGGTCGCGAGGATAGTAGCGTTCCGGCTGGCGTGCCACGTGGGGAAAGAACCGCGTGTCCTTGTAGGGCATCTTCATAAAGCCGGAGATACCCAGTCCCTCGATCAGCTTCACCGCATCGACGATGTCCTCGAGACAGTCATGGAACTCCTGCTCCCTTGAAGGATCGAGCAGCCGATAGTGGTGGTGAATCTTGAGATGCGACGGCAGCACCTCGAAGATGATCATGCCGGTGTGGTGGATATCATTGAGCGCCTGCAACGAGGTGATGATCGCCTCCGGCAGTATCAGCAATTCCTCAGGGTCGGGACCGTCCTCGAAATAGCTGTGCAGACGGGAACGATCCTCCAGTTCCGGCACCGCGCTGACCTCATAGGACAGTTTCAGCGACGGATCGACCACGAAGGGGTGATCCGGACTGGTCCGTTCCAGGTGCAGGGTATCGCGGGCATTGAACAGGCAGCTCTTGAAGATGCCCCGCCGATGGATCGCCCGCGCCAGGGTCACCATGTTGTTGACCGCCGCCACGAAGGCTCGCTTGAGCCCTGCATCGTGCAGATTCAATGACGAGTCGATATAGACGCCATCGGCCTCCCAGCGCACCGCCAGTCCTCCGACCACCGGGTACTTGCCCAGCCGGCTGACGGCGGCCAGAAAGGCCTTTTCGGTCTCCCCCATGCCCTGCATGAAGTTGCGATAGTAGCGGTCCAGCTGAACATCGTTGACGTCATTGAGCGTCTCCTCCACGCCCTCTTCCCTCAGAAATGCCTTGCGCGAGCTGTACACCACGGTATCGATCTCGCGACTCAGCGCGCGGCTCCACACCGGCACCTGTGCCACTTCCTGGGGCCGCGGCAGATCGAGCATCACCAACCGTCCCAGACGCGGCATTTCGGCAATGAAGTGGTCGCCGGCCCTCAATCGCACCTCGGGGTCGGGATCGAGCATCCCGTCCAGGGTCCTGGCAAACTCCATCGGCAGACCCAGCGAGGTGGCGGGAATGGCGCGATGTCCGAAACGGCAGGACTGCGCCGAGGCCAGCGCGTAGAGGGTCCCGGCGACGCCCTGCTCGTCGAAGCGCGGTGATGACAGCGCGCCCCCAAGCTGGTCCTCGCCGATGAAATAGACGTCCCCGAGCCTGGCATTGGTCTGCTGCAGATTGTCGGACATAAGCTCCATCACGTTGGCGGTGACGAACTGCAGCCGTGCGTCGAGCTGTGCAAATACCGACGACCCCCAGTCGATCAGCGCCACCGTTTCGTCGCGAGCGTCAAACACCAGATTCGACGGTTTGATGTCGCCATGGACCACCGGCTTTCTCGGGGCGCCGGCGGGGGTGGTTTCACGCCTCAGCTCACGCAGGATATCGGCCAGTTGGGTGGCGATACGCACCACCAGCCGTGGTGACAGCCGACCCTGACGCAGCGATACCTCTTCCAGATTGAGCCCCGGAGCCCGCTCCATCACCAGAATCGCCTGGTGGCGCACCCGCTGATAGGCGACCAGCGCCGGCACGCGGGGATGCACCACCTGCTCGAGCATGAAGGCCTCTTCCTCGAGGCGATCCTGCAGGTGCTGCGGCAACGTGACCCGGCTGAACTTGAAGACGTGATGGCGCTGGTCGGGACTGACCCCGGCAAACACGAAACCGTAGGCGCCCTTGCCGACCAGCTCGATGCGCCGATAGCCCAGCTGCTCGAGCTGGGTACGACACAGCGCGACCCACTCCTTGAGCTTGCGCGCGTCGTCCTGGCTGAGCAGGTAGATCGACTGATCTTCCGGGATGTAGAACTGCTGCAACGGGGCCTGGGGCATGGCGGTATCCTCCACCGATACACGATGCCACGGCGGCGCCTCGGGCGCACGCCGTCACAACCGTTCAGGACAGGTGAAGCAGCATGCTTTCAGGGTCCTCGAGATAGCCTTTCCAGGCATTGCAGAAACGCGCGATGGTGCCGCCATCCAGCAAGCGATGATCACCGGCCCAGGTCACCGTCATGATGCCCCGACGCACGACCTGCCCTGCCTCGTCGAAGCGCGGCAGCCACTGGGTCTTGCCGATGGCCACGATCGCCGACTCGGGGATATTGATGATGGGGGCTGCATAGGTCCCGCCGAGGGCACCGATATTGGAGATACTGATCGTGCCTCCCTTGAGGTCGCTGGCAGTCACCCGACCCTCGCGCGCGGCCTCGGTCAGGCGCTGCACCTCGGCGGCGATCTCAAGCAGGCTCAGGCGCTCACAGCCCTTGATATTGGGCACCATCAGGCCGGCCTTGCCGTCCACCGCCATGCCCACGTTGCAGTGGGGCGGATAGTGGATTTCGGTGGCCTCGTCATTGAGACGCGCATTGACCAGGGGATGTTCATCGATCGCCAGCGCCAGCGCCTTGATGAAAAACGGCATCAGGGTGAGCTTGACGTCCCTGGCTTCGGCCTGGGGCTTGAGCCGGCCGCGCAAGGCCAGCAGGTCGGTGACGTCGATCTCTTCACCGTACTGGAAGTGCGGCACGCTGCTGGCTGCCGCCACCATCTGGCGCGCCATGGCCGCCCGGACCCCGCGCAGCGGTTCCACTCGCACCTCTCCTTCGTCGCGGGCTGTTGCATCGGTGCCGGCGGGAGAGCCCGCCCCTGCTGACTCGACCCCGGAATCGGACCCGGAATCGGCCGCGCAAGCGGCACCGCTGTGTCGAGCGCCATCGAGAAAGTTCAGCACGTCTTCCTTCAACACGCGGCCCTGGCGACCGCTACCGGGAATGTCCTCGAGTCGCAGCTGGTGTTCTCGGATCAGTCGGCGTACCGCCGGGCTCGCCGGGATGCGCCCGTAGGGGCCCTTGCCCCCCTCGGACGCAGCCTTGTGCACGGGAGAGTCACTCTTTGGGGTCGGGGTCGGGGGCGACGCCTCCTCGACCGCCGGCGTTTCACCAGCGGCGGCACCCGCAACCTGATAGGCAAACAACGGCGCATGGACCTTGGCCATCTCGCCCTTGGCCACATACAGCTCGGCAACGACCCCGTCCTCCGGCGCAGTGATCTCGACCATGGCCTTGTCGGTCATGACATCGACCAGTCGCTGGTCTTCGCTGATCTCGTCACCCTGGGCCACGTGCCATTCGACGATCTCGCACTCGACGATGCCCTCACCGATATCGGGCAGAATAAAGTCTACCCGTCGCCCCGCACCGCCCTTTTCGCTGGAGCTCGACGGCGGCTCTACTGGCTCTGCCGGCTCCTGGACAGACGCCTCTGCGGCGCTCTCCGCCTGCACCGGCGTGTTGTCTTCGCTTTCAGTCTGACCCTCATCACGCTGGGCCTCTCCGCCCTGCCCATCGCCGCCCTGAGGCTCGCCACGATAGGCAAACAAGGGCGCATGGACTCGCGCCATTTCACCCTTCGCCACGTGCAGCCTGGTAACGACGCCGGCTTCCGGGGCGGTGATTTCCACCAGCGCCTTGTCCGTCATCACCTCGACCACAGGCTGGTCTTCGGCGATGGTATCACCCTCGGCAATCTTCCATTCCATCACCTCACACTCGACGATGCCCTCGCCGATGTCAGGCAGCTTGAACTCTGTCATGTCTTGGCTCCCGGCGCCGTCTCAGTAGTGGAGTGAGGTCTTGATGGCCTCGTAGATCTTCAGATGGTCGGGCAGATACTCCTTCTCCAGCGTCAGCGGAAAAGGTGTATCGATGCCGGTCACCCGTTGGATCGGCGACTCCAGGTAAAGAAAGCAGCGCTCCTGAATGGCAGCGGCGATTTCTCCGGCGAAGCCCCCCGTGCGGGGCGCCTCGTGGGTGATGACCAGGCGGCCTGTCTTCAGTACCGACTCGGCGACGGTATCCTCGTCCCAGGGCAGGATGCTGCGCAGATCGATCACTTCGCAGGACACCCCGTCCTTTTCTGCCATCTCCACCGCCCGATCGATCACCTCCATCTGAGCCCCCCAGCCCAGCAGCGTGATATCGGCTCCTTCCTTGGTCACCTCGGCTTCTCCCAGCGGCAGCTGGTAATCCTCTTCCGGGACCTCGCCGGTGGAGGCGCGATAGAGGCGCTTCGGCTCGAAGAACAGCACCGGATCTGGGTCACGAATGGCGGCCAGCAACAGGCCCTTGGCCTCGTAGGGATTGCGCGGCACCACGATCTTGAGACCCGGGGTGTGGGCGAAATAGGCCTCGGGCGACTGGGAGTGATAGAGGCCACCGGAGATACCACCGCCGTAGGGCGCGCGGATGGTCAACCCGCCGACGTTGAACAGATCGCCGGAGCGGTAGCGAAACTTGGCGGTCTCGTTGACGATCTGGTCGAAGGCCGGAAAGATGTAGTCGGCGAACTGGATCTCCGCCACCGGCACCGATCCCTGGGCCGCCAGCCCATTGGCGAAGCCGATGATGCCCTGCTCCACCAATGGCGTGTTGAAGCAGCGCGCCTTGCCGTACTTTTCCTGAAGGTGACTGGTCGCACGGAAGACGCCACCGAAGCCCCCGACGTCCTCACCGAAGCACAGCACCTTGTCGTCTTCGGCCATGGCGATGTCCAGCGCCTGGTTGATGGCCTGCAGCATATTGATGGTCGGCATCTCAGTCCCCTCCCTGGTCGGCATCGCGATGGCTCAACGCCGGGTCCAGCGACCTGGCCCCACGCGGATAGGCCTCCGGGTAGCGACGAACATGCTGCTTGAGAGCATCGAGCTGATGCTGCAGCGCAGGCGTCACGTCGGCATAGACGTCGGTGACCATGGTATCGATCGCCGGAGGTGGGCGCTTTTCGGCCCGTTTCATGGTTTCCAGCACCTCGCGACGCAGTTCGTCCTGCAACGCCTTTTCCTCGTCTTCGCTCCACCAGCCCTGGGCCTCGAGCCACAGCTGCATGCGCCGGATCGGGTCCTTGGCCCGCCAGGCGTCCTCTTCCTTGCGCGAACGATAGCCCGATGGGTCATCGGAAGAGCTGTGGGCCGCCAGACGGTAGGTCATGGCCTCGATCAGTACGGGCTTGTTCTCCTCCACCGCCAGACGTCGTGCCTTTTCGGTGGCCCGGTAGACCGCCAGCACGTCGTTGCCGTCGACGCGGATCACGTGCATGCGATATCCCAGCGCCCTGGGCGCCACGCCATCCGCGGCGAACTGCTCCACCGACGGCGTGGAAATGGCGTAGCCATTGTTGCGACAGAAGAAGATCACCGGCGCTTCGTGTACCGCCGCCATATTGAGCGCCGCGTGGAAATCGCCCTCGGAGGCAGCGCCCTCACCAAAATAGACGATGGTGCAGAGGCCCTCTCCCGCCAGCTTCTGGCCATAGGCATAGCCCGTGGCCTGGGGAATCTGAGTCGCCAGCGGTGATGAAATGGTCATGTAGTGCAGCTTGCGCGACCCATAGTGGATCGGCATCTGCCGGCCCTTGCCGTAGTCCAGTTCATTGCCGAACAACTGGTTCATGAACTCGTCGAAGCTGAAGCCGCGATAGGCCAAGGCGCCCTGCTCTCGGTACTGAGCCATGATCATGTCGGCGTCGTCCAGGGCGGCGGCGCTGCCGATGACCGCCGCTTCCTCGCCGGTGCACTGCATGTAGAAGCTCAGGCGTCCCTGACGCTGCGCCGCCATCATGCGCTCGTCCAGCACCCGGGTGGCCACCATGGCGTGGTAGATTCTCAGCGCCTTGTCGCGCTCGAGATCCGGCCCTTCGGCGCCGTCATGGAGGGTGCCGTCCTGGGATAGCACCGCATAGGTGGGAATGCTGTATTCGTCGCCGGACAGAAAGTCCGGGCGGTGGGTCTGTGCGGTCGTCGTCATCGTGCTGTTCCTTTGCCCCTTTTGAGGGCAGTGTTGTCTTTATTCCCGCCCCTTGCCAGGGGATTGCCCGTGGCGGGACCAACGCACTGACTTGACGTTAACGTAAACTGAGACGCCTGCCTAGCCGCGACTTTGGTCGAAAATTCGTCTCGAATTGCCTCGATGGACCGCTTTGCGGCGAGCACCATGGGACGCCCGAACCGGGCCACCGTGACGGGGAGACTGGCTGGTGAGAGACGCAGGCCACCACGAAGCCCCCCTCTCTGCACGGGGGGTTCGCGGATACGGAGATCAGGAAAGGGAAAGCGGACCAGGTCTCGGTGTTCGGACCCGGACGACGCCATCAGGCCCGGCGAGCAGGAGCCAGGCGCGCGAACACGCTGTCCACCGTCAGCGCCAGCAGTGCAATCAGCACTGCGCCCTGGACGATGTAGGCGGTGTTGCCATTGACGATACCGGAGATGATCGGGTCCCCAAGGTTGCTTGAACCAACGGTAGCACCCAGGGCGGCGGTGGCGATGTTGATCGTCACCGAGGTGCGAATACCGGCCAGGATCACCGGTGCCGCCAGCGGCAATTCCACCTGGAGCAAGATCTGGCCACTGGTCATGCCCATGCCACGGGCGGCCTCCCGCACCGAGGGATCGATACCCTCGATCCCGGCGAGAGTGTTACGCACGATGGGCAGCAGACCATAGAGCAGCAATGCCACCACGATGGGCAGGGTGCCGAAACCCAGCACCGGCACCGCCAGCGCCAGTACCGCCACCGGAGGAAACGTCTGTCCCAGCGATGCCACCTGGGCGACCAGCGGCAGAAAATCGCGTCCTCCCGGACGGGTGACGGCGATGGCGCCGCCCACCCCGATCAAGGTAGCCAGCACGGCGGCAACGCTGACCACCAGCAGATGGCGTCCCAACAACACCAGAAAGTCCACCCGCGAGAAGATCACGTCACGGCTATCGGGCTCGACCCAGCGAAACAGCGCTTCCAGCTGCCCCATCAACAGACAACCCGCCAGCAGCAACAGCCCCCAGATGACAGGAACCCGCCAGCGGCTGGCCCAGTGCTCAGTCATGGCCCCGGGCTCCCACCAGCCGACGAAAGCTCAGTTCGCCGATCGGAATATCATCGTCATCGACCACTGCCAGGCGCTCGACCCGGCGCCATAGCATCACCGATAGCGCCTCCCTGAGCGAGGCGCCCTGGTCGATCCGCTCGCGCGCCACGCCACCGGTGCCCAGAGGCATCATGCGCTCGCTGACCGGCAGTAGCGCTGCCTCCTTGAGGCCGCGATCCTCGCCCCCCAGCAACGAGGCGACGAAATCGTTGGCGGGGTCTCTCAGCACGCTCAATGGATGCCCCTGCTGCATGATCTGCCCTTCGTGCATCACCACCAGCCGGTCAGCCAGGGTCAGGGCCTCGTCCATGTCGTGGGTCACGAATACGATGGTCTTGCCCAGCCGCGCCTGAAGATCACGCAGCTCCAGTTGCAGGCTCTCGCGGGTGATCGGGTCCAGGGCGCCAAACGGCTCGTCCATCAGGAGGATATCCGGGTCCGCCGCCAGGGCGCGGGCGACCCCGACCCGCTGCGCCTGCCCCCCGGACAACTGGTCGGGGTACTTGCCGGCAAATTCGTCCATCGACAGCCCCAGCAAGGCCATCAGCTCCTCGACCCGTGCGTCGATCCTGGCCTTTGGCCACTTGAGCAGTCGCGGCACCAGGCCGATGTTGCGCGCCACGGTCCAGTGGGGGAACAGACCGGTGCTCTGGATGGCGTAGCCGATCCGACGCCTCAGCGCCTCTTCCCTGAAGCTGCGAATGGGCTGCTGGTCGATATGGATCTCGCCATCGCTGTGTTCGATCAGCCGGTTGATCATCCTCAGGGTGGTGGACTTGCCGCAGCCGGAGGTCCCCACCAGGCAGCAGAACTCCCCGCTCTCCACCTTCAGCGAAATGCTGTCCACCGCAGTGGTCGACCCGAAACGCTTGCTGATATTGATCAATTCGATCATGCGGCCTCTCCTCTCCCCAGTCGCCTCGACAGGTTGCCGAGTACCGCATCGGCGAGTATTGCCATCACCAGAATGGGCAAGGCCCCCAACAGCACCAGATCCATGGCGGCCTGACCCAGCCCTTGAAAGATGAAACGCCCGAGCCCACCGGCGCCGATCAGGGCCGCCACCGCGGTCAGGCCGATAGCCTGCACCGTGGTGATGCGCACCCCTTCCAGCAGTACCGGCACCGCCAGTGGCAGGCGCACCTGAAAGAAGATCTGCAACCGACTCATGCCCATGCCGCGCGCCGCCTCGATCACACCGGGGGAAACGCCCTCCAGGGCAACAAAGGTGTTTCTGACCATCGGCAACAGGCTGTAGGCCACCAGGGCCAACAGCGCCGGCGCCCAACCGATGCCGCTGATGCCGAGCGAATCGACCCAGGGGTAGCGATTGGCAAGCCACGCCAGCGGTCCGAGCAACAAGCCGAACAAGGCCAGACTGGGGATCGTCTGCAGGAAATTGAGTACCGCGAAGGCGCCCCGTTGCACTTCGGGGTAGCGCCGCATCAGCAGCGCGATGCCGGCGCCGAGGACCAGACTGACGCCGACGGTGGTAGTGACCAGCAGCAGGTGCTCGCCGATGGCCAGCCAGAAGTCATCGGCACGGCCCTGGTACTCCTGCCACAACGCCAGACGATTCAGCCCCAGCGGCAGGCAGACGGCGAGCAGCGCCAGCGGAGTCAGCATCAAGAGCCAGGACACCCCGGTCGACAGCCGCTGTCGAGTCCGCAGGTCCAAAAGCGCCAACATCAGCACAAACAGCGCACACCAGATGCCTGAACCGATCCCGAGCCGCGCCTGGGGCAGCTCAGGATCGATGAGCTGGTGCACCGCCAACACCAGCCACAGCGGCAGGCCCGCCAGCGCCAGCAGCACCAGCCCAAGCGAGCGCCAGCCGGGGTCAGCGCTACGCGCCGACAATGCCGCAAGGGCCATGGGCAGGCTGGCCAGCAGCGCCATGGCGGGCCCGGCCACCTCCCAGGCGTAGCGAGCCTCGCTGGGCACAATACGATTCGGTGCGACGCTGACCACAGGCAAGGCCCACCAGGCACCGAGCCCCACCAGCATCAGAGTCAACAATACCGTATTGCCGCGCTCACCGTTCACTGCACTCAAGAGACCGATGGCTCAGTCCTCGAGAGTCGACAGGTAGTCGGCGGCCACCTTCGCCGGGTCCAGACCGTTCACCGCCACGTCACCGTTGAGACGCTGCAGGGTCTCCAGATCCAGCGACTGGAACACCGGCGCCAAAGCCTCTTCGATCTCGGGGTGAGCCTCGAGCACCTCCTTGCGCACGACGGGAGCCGGCTGATAGACCGGCTGAACACCCTTGGTGTCGGTCATCACGGTAAGGTCCAGCGCCTGCAAGCCACCATCGGTGCCGTAGGTCATCGCAGAATTCACGCCGCTGGTCTGCTGGGCCGCGGCGCGCATGGTCGCGGCGGTATTACCCCCGGAGAGTACCAGCAGGTCATCATCGTCCAGAGAGAAGCCGTAAGCCTCCTCGAACGCCGGCAAGGCAAAGGCGGACTCGACGAAATCGGTACTGGCCGCGAGCTTGTATTCGCCCCCCTGGTTGATGAAGTCAGCCATGTCTTCCAGGGTCTCGAGCCCGTTGTCACGGGCGACGTCTCCGCGCACGCTGATGGCGTAGGTATTATTGGCCGAGGCCGGCTCGAGCCATACCAGCCCCTGCTCGGCGTCCTTGCTCTTCACCGTTTCATAGGCCTTGTCCGCGTCATGCCACACCGGGCTGTCGGTCATGTCGTGGAAGAAGGCACCGTTGCCGGTGTATTCCGGATAGATATCGATCTCGCCGTTGATCAAGGCCTCGCGCACGATGCTGGTGCCGCCAAGCTGAAGCCGATCCTCGACCTCGAGCCCTGCCGCTTCCAGGCGCTGCAGGATCATCTGACCCAGCACGGAGCCCTCGGTATCGATCTTGGAGGACACCACCAGCGGGTCCTGTGCTTGAACCTGCCCCGCCAGGGCAGAGGCGACCATCACGGCTAACACCAGGGGACGTTTCATATATCTCACCCAATTCCTTGTGTGTGTATGCTGAGTATAAGGAGGCAAGGCCAAGCCTGCTGAACGTTTCACCAACGTGAGTCCATCATGACCTCATGCCAAGGCGCAACCACCGCCGTCCAGCTCGGCGCAGTACCCAACCATCCCATGGTGCGTGATCTGGCATGGCTGATGACGGCTCCCGACCTGATCGACACCGACTGGCCCGGGCGTCCGAGTCTGACCCAGCTCGGGCTGGGCGAGCCGGAGCACCGACACGCCTATCTGGCGGCCATCGACGCCGACCCGAGCGCACTTGAGGCGATGGTGGGGCGCACCGCCACCACCCGGCTTGGACAATATCACGAGTTTCTTTGGCAATTTTTGCTCTCTACGGCACCGGCTACCGAGTTGCTGGCTCACAATGTGCCTATTCGAGAAGAAAAGCGGACCCTGGGCGAACTGGACCTGCTCTACCGCAACGCCGATGGGCGCCTTCAACACCTGGAAGTGGCGATCAAGTTCTTTCTCGGCCTCCCCTGCGGTCCGGGGGACTCGAGCGATACCTGTCGCTGGATAGGCCCCGGGGGGCTGGACAGCCTGGCGCTGAAGGTCAGCCATCTGTTGCATCATCAACTGCCCCTGCTGCAGAGCCAGCGCGCCCGAGAGCTTTTGCGTCTGGGCCTGAATGACAGCCCCGCCAACACGATCAAAGGGGCTCCCCTGGCGTCACTGCAACACGGAATCGAGGCCCACCTGGCGATGCCCGGGGTGTTGTTTCAACCCTGGCACTGTCCCATGGCGCTACCCCGCGGCGTGCCGGATTCGGCGCTACAGGGGCTCTGGTGTCACTGGCGCGACTGGTCGGCCCTGTGCCGACAGTTCGAGAACATGCGCTTCGGTACCTGCCTGGCGAAACCCCATTGGCTGGCCCCGCCACAACCGCGACACTGGAGCAGCCGTGACGACCTGACACGGGCGCTGGCGGCACATTTCGCCACCTATGCGACACCGGTACAGGTGATGCTGACCGAGGACCCCCTGCGCTTCGAGCGAGAGGCACTGGACCCGCCGCTGGATGGCTCATGGGTCCTTGGCCAGGATGCCGATGAGCCTGCCACCCCGGACATGAAAAATGCGCCGCCCGCGGCATGCGGACGGCGCATCTTCGTGGTCGGCGACGACTGGCCCCGACAGGTCCCCCTGCCGCCCCGTGCGGTGCACAAGCGACAGGCGACTACGGGCTGAGCTCAGCCCTTGTCGACCACCCAGGTGGTACCTTCGCGGGAGTCCTTGAGCACGATCCCCAGGGCGGCGAGCTCGTCGCGGATGCGGTCCGCTTCGGCGAACTGCCTGGCCTTCTTGGCCTCCGCCCGCGCCGCGATACGCGCATTGATCTCGTCTTCGGACAGCGCTACCGAACCACCCTTGAGGAAGGCGGCCGGCTCCTGGGTCAACAAGCCCAGGATACCGCCCAGACGCTTGAGCTCGAGCGCCAGGGCAGGAACGTCATCGCTGCCTTCCTTGCGCGCACGATTGAGCTCGCGTACCAGTTCGAACAGCACCGACAGGGCCTCCGGCGTGTTGAAGTCATCGTCCATGGCGGCGCTGAAGCGTGCGGCGTAGTCGCCCGGCCCTACTTCGATTTCCGCCGGCAGCGCGACACCGTCAAGCGCGGTATAGAAGCGCTCGAGTGACTTGCGTGCCTCGCCAAGCGCCTCCGGGGCGTAGTTGATGGCACTGCGATAGTGGCTTGCCACCAGCAGATACCGGACCACCTCTGGATCGTGGTGCTCCAGCACCTCGCGAATGGTGAAGAAGTTGCCCAGTGACTTCGACATCTTTTCGCTGTCGACCCGCACCGCTCCGGCGTGCATCCAGGTATTGACGTAGCGCTCGCCTGTGGCCGCCTCGCTCTGGGCGATCTCGTTCTCGTGGTGCGGGAAGGTCAGGTCCGGACCTCCACCGTGGATGTCGAAGGTGTTGCCCAGGCAGCAGGTGGACATTGCCGAACATTCGATATGCCAACCCGGACGCCCCTCGCCCCAGGGAGAGGCCCAGCTGGCCTCACCCGGCTTGGCACCCTTCCACAGCACGAAGTCCAGCGGATCTTCCTTGTGCTCGTCGACCTCGACGCGGGCGCCGGAGCGCATATCGTCGAGGTTACGATTATTGAGCTTGCCGTAGCCTTCGAACTTGCGCACGCGATAGTAGACATCACCGTTACCCGGCGCGTAGGCAAAGCCCTTGTCGATCAGCACCTCGATCATGCCGATGATCTCGGCCACGTGACCGGTGGCCCTGGGCTCCTGGTCCGGACGCTGGACAAACAGTCGACCTTCATCCTCGTGCATGGCGTCGATCATGCGCTCGGTCAGTTCACCGATGCTCTCGCCGTTCTCTTCGGCGCGACGCAGGATCTTGTCGTCGATATCGGTGATGTTGCGCACGTAGGTGACGTCATAGCCACGATGGCGCAGATAGCGGCTGATGACATCGAAGGCGACCATGACCCGGGCATGTCCCAGGTGGCAGAAGTCATATACCGTCATGCCACAGACGTACATGCGTACCTTGCCCGGCTCGATGGGCGTGAACTCTTCCTTGGTGCGGCTCAGCGTGTTGTAGATCTGCATGTCAGCCCTTCTTCTGCATCTTGGCCCAGGTGTCCTTGAGACCGACCGTGCGATTGAACACCAGGTGATCGGGGCGGCTGGCGTAGCGGTCGGCACAGAAGTAGCCGACGCGCTCGAACTGATAGCGATCCTCGTTGCCGGCATCGGCCAGGCTCGGCTCGCCGACACCCTGGACGGTCACCAGCGACTCGGGGTTCAGGTGCTCGAGGAAATCGGCGTCCTTGTCCTTGTCCGGCTGCTCGACCAGGAACAGATTGTCGTAGAGCCGCACCTCGATCGGCACCCCGTGGCTGGCACTGACCCAGTGGATGACCCCTTTCACCTTGCGCCCTTCCGGGTTCTTGCCCAGGGTGTCGAAGTCCACACTGCAACGCAGCTCCTGGATCTCGCCCGCCTCGTCCTTGACCACCTCGTCACAACGGATCACGTAGCTGTTGCGCAGGCGAACCTCCTTGCCCGGGGCCAGACGGAAGAACTTCTTCGGCGGCTCTTCCATGAAATCGTCGCGGTCGATCCACAGCTCTCGGGTAAAGGGGATACGGCGCACCGGCATGTCGTCACGGGCCGGGTGTCCCGCCACCTCATAGACCTCTTCGTGGTCGGCGTCGACATTGGTCAACACCACCTTGAGCGGCTTCAGCACGCACATGGCACGAGGCGCATTGTCCTCGAGGTCGGAGCGGATGGCATGGGTCAGCATGGCGATGTCCACCAGACCGCCGTCGGCCCGGGTCACACCGATCATCTCGCAGAACTTGCGAATCGACGCCGGTGTATAACCGCGCCGACGCATCCCGGAGATGGTAGGCATGCGCGGATCATCCCAGCCATCGACGATGCCGTTGTCGACCAGCAGCTTGAGCTTGCGCTTGGAGGTCAGGGTATAGTTCAGATTCAGGCGCGCAAACTCGATCTGCCGGGGCTTGGCCGGCACCGGCAGCTGCTCCAGAAACCATTCGTAGAGCGGCCTGTGGTCCTCGAACTCCAGGGTGCAGACCGAGTGGGTAATCCCTTCGATAGCGTCAGACTGGCCGTGGGTGAAGTCGTAGGACGGATAGATCTTCCACTTGTCGCCGGTCTGGTGGTGGCTGGCATGCCGAATGCGATACAGGATCGGGTCGCGCAGGTTGATGTTGGGCGAGGCCATGTCGATCTTCGCGCGCAGCACCTTTTCGCCTTCGGCAAATTCCCCCTGGCGCATGCGCTCGAGCAGATCGAGGTTCTCCTCTGCGCTGCGGTCGCGGTAGGGACTGGGGCGACCGGCTTCGGTCAGGGTACCGCGGTATTCGCGAATCTCATCCGGAGACAGATCATCGACATAGGCCTTGCCTTCCTTCACCAGATGCTGCGCCCAGGCGTAGAGCTGGTCGAAGTAGTCGGAGGCGAAACGAATGTCGCCCGCCCACTGGAAGCCCAGCCAGTGCACGTCTTCCTTGATGGCGTCGATGTAGGCCTGCTCTTCCTTGGCGGGGTTGGTGTCATCGAAGCGAAGATGGCAGTCACCACCGAACTGCTCCGCGAGTCCGAAGTTGAGACAGATCGACTTGGCGTGCCCGATGTGCAAGAAGCCATTCGGCTCGGGGGGGAATCGCGTCACGATCTTCTGTGACCGTCCGGCCTCGATTTCCTCGCGAATCTGATTGCGAATGAAATTCGGCGCGTTGCTGGTCTCGGTGGTCATGTTGATGAATCAACCTCTGGTGAAGTAAGGGCTTTGAAGGGCACAGATCCGCCCCCGGCTTCGCGCTGCGAAGCAAAACGGCTATTATAGCGTCACGCCAGGGCCCGGCGCCAAGCCGGGCCGAGAACGAGAAAGGCGCCAAGAGGCGCTGTAAACGCTACAGGACCACTCCATGATCATTCTGCAGACCAATTTTGGCGACATCTCGATCGAACTCAACCATGAAGAGGCGCCAAAGACCGCGGCCAACTTCGAGCAGTACGTCCGCGATGGCTTCTACGATGGCACCCTTTTCCATCGCGTGATCGACGGCTTCATGGTCCAGGGCGGCGGCTTCGACAGCAACTTCGAGCAGAAGCCCACGCGTGACCCCATCGAGAACGAAGCGGACAATGGCCTCAAGAACGCCACCGGCACCCTGGCCATGGCGCGGACCCAGGACCCTCACTCCGCCACCGCCCAGTTCTTCATCAATGTGGCCGACAACGACTTCCTCAATCATACCGGCAAGAACATGCAGGGCTGGGGCTACTGTGTCTTCGGTCGTGTGGTCGACGGCATGGACGTGGTCAACCGGATCAAGGACGTGGCCACCACCCGACGCGGCATGCACGCCGACGTCCCTGCCGAGGACGTGATCATCCAGCGCGCCTACGTCAAGGACGACGCCTGATCCTCCTGCCTTTCCACCGAGCACGCCCGCGCTGCGGGCGTGCTGCGTTCAGGAGACCATGAACACCATGACCACTCTGTTGATCGCTGACCTGCACCTGCATCCCGAGGCGCCGCAGATCACCCAGGGATTCTTCGACTACCTCGAGCGCAACACCGCCGAAGGCACCGATCTTTACCTGATCGGTGACATCTTCGACGCCTGGATCGGCGACGACCTGATGGATCTCGGCGCCGCGGATCCGTCTGGCCACGCGGCTCTGGCCTGCCAGGTGGCCGAACGCCTCAAGGCTGCCAGCGACGCCGGCATGCGACTTTTCCTGATGCACGGCAACCGCGACTTCCTGCTGGGCGAAAGCTTCGCCCAGCGGGCCGGCGCCACCCTGCTCGACGAACCACAACGACTTGACCTTGGCGGTGAGCCTACGCTGGTGATGCACGGTGACAGCCTGTGCACCAGCGACGAAGCCTACATGGCGTTTCGCGCCAAGGCCCGTGACCCGCAGTGGCAGGCAGGAGTCCTTGCCATGCCGATCCCGGAGCGTCTGGCCTTGGCAAGCCAGTTGCGTCAGCAGTCCGGCGAGGCCAACAGCACCAAGGCCGCTGACATCATGGACGTCACCCCCGAGGAAGTCGTCGACGTGATGCAGGCCCACGAGGTTCGCAGGCTGATTCACGGTCATACCCATCGTCCCGCCGTGCATGACTTGAGCCTTGCCGGCCCTCAGGGCGATCCCGTGTCGGCGCAACGTATCGTGGTCGGCGACTGGACCCGCGATCAGGGCTGGGAGGTGCGCATCGAAGACGGCGAGGCCCCATCACTCAACCGCTTTTCCTTCTGACGCAGCCTTTATCGACGCCCTGCCCGCCCTGGGCCTTCGGGCGTCGATGACACGCCGGACGCTCAGGCGTCCGGCCCCGCCTCACCCGACGGCCGACGTCGACACTGCTCGAGCGCCCGCTCCAGGCCATCGATATCGAGTTCCATATCCTCTGGCCAGATCATCTCGAGCCGCGAATCCTTGCGCCAGGACACCTGAGCCTCCTTGCCGGGAACGGACGGAAGCGGGAAGGTGCGCCAGCCCCGGCCGGTTCGCATGACCCCTTTCACCCGCACGCCAGATGGCAGTTGCTTCCACCACTGGTCCAGCGCTGCGAGATCGAAGCACTCCTCGCGGTGCCAATGCCAGCTTGCGGAGCGATACCCCAGACCGTGTCCGTTCTGTCTTGCTGCACCACCGGCGATGGGCGCCGGGACCTCTGGCGTACCTGGCGACGAGTCGATCGTCTCGGCATGCAGCGAAGGCCGACGCAGCAGCAGACTCTGAGCATCGCCACGGACGTTCTGACGGCCTCGCGCCGGGGAGTCGAGCAGATGGCTGATCGGCAACCCTTTCGCGCCGCTTGGCACCATCCAGGATGGTGCCAAGCCACTCTCCTGGCGCCATCGTTCAACCCCTTGGCGATGCTCGTCCTCGAGCAGGTCCTGCATGGACAGCACCCATCCATCGGCCACTGCCAGCTGATCGATAAAGGTGGAGTGGTTAGTGACTCTGGGATCATCGAGACGGCGTGCATCGAGCACAGTGATGACCTGGCGGAGATCCAGCACCTGGGCAAGATCGCCGCCCCCCAGCACCTCCAGCAGGCCGGCCGGGTGGCCGAGCCCGGAGGGCTCGATCAGCAGTCGATCTGGCCGTTCGCGGCGCAGCAACTGCACCAGCACCGAGCGGAAGACCGTCGCCACCTGACAGCAGAGACACCCTCCTGGCACCCCCTGCACGGTGACGTCGTCGCGCTCCCCGACTATCGCTTGGTCGATGCCCACCTGACCAAATTCATTGATCAGGATTGCCCACCGCTCACCAACGGGTTTGCGATCGATCCAATGGCGGATCAACTGGCTCTTGCCGCTGCCGAGAAATCCGGTGATGACATGGGTGGGGATGCTGGCCAGTGGTTGCATGATGGTTCTTGGCTCCGGCTAGAAGATTGGCAGCAGATGACGACCAATAAGATAACGGTATAAATATAAACAGCCTATGCATATGCAGAGGCCTTGTGCGACGCTATACCCTGAACGCCGTATGCGCTTCACTAGAACGCAAGATAACGGTATAAAAAGAACCATCGAGCAGGCACGCAATACCCGAAACATCGCTCCAACAATCGTTCCAACAGGACTTCACAGGCCGGCGCCAACGAAAAGGAGCGCCAGATGGCGCTCCTTTTCGACAGCAGGGGGACCGCGACACGCGTGCGGCCCCTCTCCGCGCTGGCTAGACGAGTTGGCTAGTAACGCTCGATCTCGCCGGTATCGCGTAGATGGGTCAACAGGCCATCCAGCACCGCCTGGGCACGCAGCCGCTCGGCCATGCTGGCGACAAACTGCTCCATCTGCTGGTTACCCTCACCCTGGCCAATGCTCTCTAGGGCAATAAGACTGACATCGGCGCCATCGACCGCCCGGCCGTAAACCACCTGGCCCTCTTCAGGATGCGGCAGCTTGAACGCGGTGGTCAGCACTGCATCGGGTACGCTGGGCGCGTCCTGACGGCTGATGTTGTCAGCACGCTGCCAATCGATGTCCAGAGACTGGCCCCCCTGCAGCTGCGACACTCGCTCTTCAGCAAGCTCGATCAAGGCGTCGCGGGTCTTGGCTTGACGCACCGCCGCTTCGACCTGGTCCTTCACCTGCTCCAGCGGGAGCGTCGCCGCGTCGCGGTGATCGAGCACCCGCAGCACCAGACGCCGCGAGCCATCCAGCTCGATGACCTCGCTGTTGAACCCCTCTCCAAGCACCTCATCGCTGAAGGCCTGGTCCATCACGCCAGGTTCGGCCAGTACGCCTTCAGCGCCTTCACGACCGACCCAATCACTGGTCTGACGCTCGAGTCCAAGGTCGTCAGCCACACTCTGAAGATCGTCTGCAGCGAAGCTCTCGTCGATCAACTGCTGGGCCTTGTCATTGAAGGCGTCGCGCACCTGTGCCTGAGCAAGTTGATCACGCAGACGGTCACGCTCGGAGGCAAAGTCCGCACGATCGATCTCGGTCACCTTGATCAGGTGCAGTCCGTTGTCGGTCTCGACCGCCTCGGAGACCTGGCCCTCGTCGAGGGCAAAGGCGGCCTCTTCAAAGGCCTCGCCGAAGATACCCCGGGTGATCACCCCAAGATCGCCACCGTCGTCGCTGGTGGATGTGTCATCGGAGAACTCGGCCGCCAGATCGTCGAACGCGTCGCCATCGGCCAGTCGCGCCTTGATGGCTTCGATACGGGCCTCGGCCTCGTCTCTGCTGCGCTCGTCGCCGAAGGTCACCATGATGTGTGATATCTGACGATCGGCGTTCTCTGCCTGGGCTTCCCAGGCTTCGCGCAGGTCCTCCTCGCTCACCTCGATATCGGCGGCCATGGCCTCCTGGTCGAGCACGATGTAACCGAGCTTGACCTGCTCCGGCCGCAGGAATTCCTGCTGATGCTCGTTGTAGTAGGCTGTCATTTCCGCCTGAGACACCTCGACAGGCGCCTCGAGGTCCGCCTCGGTCAGCCGGTGGTAGCGGAAACTACGCGTCTGGCGCTGCAACTCGGCAAGCCGCTCGCGTTCACCTGGCAAGGTGAAGTCGCTGGCGATCAGGCCTTGCTGAATGTGCCCGCGCATGACGTCACGACTGAGCTGCTCGCGGAAGGACAATGGCGTATAGCCGACGCTGGAAAGACGGCTGCGGAAGAGCTCCTGGTCGAACTGGCCATCGGCATTCTGAAACTCCGGGCGACTGACGATCAACTGGTCGAGTTGATTGTCCGAAACCGCTAGTCCGCCGTTCTTGGCGTAGTCGATCATCAAGCGGTCACTGATCAAGCCTTCGAGCACTTCGCCGCGCAGCGCGCGCTCCTGGTCGGCCGGCACCTGGTTGGAGCGCATGGCGCGCTGGACATTCAGTTCGACCTGCTGGCGATTGATGGGCTCACCATTGACCGTGGCGACCTCATCGCCGGATTGTCCGAATAGACCAATCAACGACTCCACGCCAAACAGTGCCATGGTGACGATCACGGCACCAATGATGATCTTTGCGATCCAGCTCTGGGATCGGTCGCGAATACTCTGCAGCATGCATGCCTCTGCGAAAGGATGGGGATTCGTCGCGCACCAGTATACGCACCCGAGGGCCTGGCGCGACCTCCCCCAAACTCATGAAAAAGGCGCACCGCGATAGCGATGCGCCCTTGGCGAGTCCGGCGTAGGCGGTGGCCGCCAGACTCGTGTCAACGTGACGATGCTCGACGTGCCGCCGAGACCACGCGTCTTAGTTGACGGAATCCTTCAGAGCCTTGCCGGCCTTGAAGCTCGGCACCTTGGCGGCACTGATTTCGATCGGCTGACCGGTCTGCGGGTTGCGGCCGGTACGTGCAGCGCGCTCCTTGACGGAGAAGGTACCAAAGCCAACCAGTGAAACGCTGTCGCCCTGCTTCAGGCTCTCGGTCACGGATTCCACCATAGCATCCAGCGCGCGAGAAGCGGCGGCCTTCGGAATATCGGCAGACGCGGCAATGGCATCAATCAGCTCGGACTTGTTCACACTTCACCCCTTGACTATTACAGAAAAAATTCGAAACGGCGATACTTCTTGCCGACAGGCTCGATCGCAGCATGGCGATAATTTATAGCAATGCAGCAAAAGACCTGTCAAGCAACCTTCCTTGCCAATCCGCATGAACTCGGCATTCTACACCCAAGATCATGGAAAAAACGTCACTAGTGTGTGCTGACCATTGAGTGTGTCGCAGACGACTCTGTCGACAGTGAATCGTCGGTTTTTTGATCCACCTTTTGTGACAGAGCGAGCTCGAGCACTTCATCAATCCAGCGAACCGGATGGATCGTCAGAGCATCCTTGATATTTTCAGGGACCTCCTTGAGATCGCGACGGTTCTCCTCGGGTATTAGCACCGTCTTTATACCACCGCGCCTGGCCGCCAGCAATTTCTCCTTGAGCCCACCGATCGGCATGACTTCGCCTCTCAGGTTGACCTCACCGGTCATCGCAACGTCGCAACGCACAGGACGGTTGCAGAAAGCCGAGACCATGGCGGTCACCATGGCGATACCCGCGCTGGGGCCGTCCTTGGGGGTGGCTCCCTCCGGCACGTGGATATGCAGGTCTTCCTTCTCGAACCGCTCGGGATCGATCCCCAGCGCCTCGGCGCGGGCCCGCACCACCGTCTGGGCGGCACTCACCGACTCCTTCATGACGTCACCCAGTGAACCGGTCTTGTTGAGACGCCCCTTGCCAGGCGTCACCACCGACTCGATATTGAGCAACTCACCTCCCACCGAGGTCCAGGCGAGTCCGGTCACACGACCGACCTGGTCCTGCTGGTCGGCCAGACCGTAGCTGTAACGCCGCACGCCAGCGTAGGCTTCGATATCCTCGGCCGCCAGCGTCTGCGAGCCCAGGGCGCCTTCCTTGCCTTCCTTCTCGAGCCGCTCACGCAACACCTTGCGACTGACCTTGGCGATCTGCCGCTCGAGCTCGCGAACGCCGGCTTCGCGGGTGTAGTAGCGAATCAGCTCCAGCAGCGCATCCTCACCAAAGCTCAGCTCATCTTCCTTGAAGCCGTTAGCGGCCAGCTGCTTGGGCACCAGATAGCGCGTGGCGATGGCCAGCTTCTCATCCTCGGTGTACCCCGGGAGGCGTATCACCTCCATGCGGTCCAGCAGCGGCCCCGGAATATTCATCGAGTTGGCGGTACAGATGAACAGGGTTTCCGACAGATCGTAGTCCAGCTCCAGGTAGTGGTCACTGAAGGTGTTGTTCTGTTCGGGGTCCAGCACCTCAAGCAGCGCAGACGCAGGATCTCCACGATGGTCCATGCCGACCTTGTCGACCTCGTCAAGCAGGAACAACGGGTTCTTCACCCCCGCCTTGGCCATGCGCTGGATCGGCTTTCCGGGCAGAGAGCCGATATAGGTCCGGCGATGCCCACGGATTTCCGATTCATCACGCACGCCGCCGAGGGCCAGACGCACATACTTGCGATTGGTCGCCCGGGCGATGGACTTGCCCAGCGAGGTCTTGCCGACGCCGGGAGGCCCCACCAGACACAGCACCGGCCCCTTGAGCTTCTTGACCCGCTTGTGCACGGCCAGATACTCGAGGATGCGTTCCTTGACCTCATCCAGTCCATAGTGGTCCTCGTCGAGCACCTTCTGGGCATTGATCAGATCGTGCTTGACCCGGGTACGTTTCTTCCACGGTACCGACACCAGCCAGTCGAGGTAAGAGCGCACCACCGTCGCCTCCGCCGAGGAAGGTGACATCATGCGCAACTTGCCGAGCTCCTGGTTGGCCTTGTCGGCGGCCTCCTTGGGCATCCCGGAGTCCTTGATGGCCTGCTCGTACTTGTCGGCCTCGTTTGGCGCGTTCTCGAGCTCGCCCATCTCCTTCTGGATGGCCTTCATCTGCTCGTTGAGGTAGTACTCGCGCTGGGACTTCTCCATCTGGTCCTTGACCCTGGAGCGAATGCGCTTCTCTACCTGCAGCAGGTCGATCTCGGCTTCGATCAGCGCCATCAGGTGCTCGATACGATCGCGGACGCGATCCATCTCGAGCAATTCCTGCTTGTCGCCGATCTTCAGCGACAGATGGGCGCAGATCGTATCCACCAGGCGGCTGGGATCCTCGATCCCGGACAGCGAATTCAGTACCTCGTTGGGCACCTTCTTCGACATCTTGACGTACTGCTCGAACTGGTTGAGCAGCACCCGCACCAACGACTCCTGCTCACGCTCGCTCAGGGGCTCGCTGGAACGCAGTATCACCTGGGCCGTGGAGTAACCCTCTTCGGCTACCGAGATCTCACCGATATCGGCGCGAGACTCGCCCTCGATCAGCACCTTGACGGTACCGTCCGGGAGTTTCAGCAGCTGCATGATCTCGGCTACCGTGCCGATGGCGAACAGATCTTCGTCATCGGGATCATCCTTGCTCGCCTCACGCTGGGCGACCAGCAAGACCCGCTTGTCATCCGCCATGGCGGCTTCCAGCGCTTGAATCGACTTCTCTCTGCCGACAAACAAGGGGATGACCATCTGCGGGTATACCACCACGTCACGCAGTGGCAAAAGGGGCAGACTCATAGTCTGTTCGGCGTTCTGCTGCATCGCAGACGTTCCTCAAACTTAGCGGGTGAAACCTAAGGGGATGGGGGCAGCCCCGAGGCATTGCAAGGGGAAACGCCTAGCCGAATCGCCATCGAAGGCTCCGGCAGACAAAGGGGCCGCGTCTGCGGCCCCTTTTGACGGCGTCGCGGGAAGCGCTGACGGACTAGCCGTCGGTGCCGTCCACGCGAGTGTCTTCCTCAGCGTCGCTGGCCTGGCTGTAGATCAGCAGGGGATCACTCTCCCCACCGATGACAGAGGCGTCGATAACCACCTTGCTGACGCCCTCGAGAGAGGGAATCTCGTACATGGTGTCGAGCAGCACCGACTCGAGAATCGAACGTAGGCCACGGGCGCCGGTCTTGCGCGCCATTGCCTTGTGGGCCACCGCGCGCAGGGCATCCTCGCGGAAGTCCAGCTCGACGCCTTCCATGTCGAACAACCGAGCGTACTGCTTGACCAGCGAGTTCTTCGGCTCGGTCAGAATCTGAATCAGTGCGTCTTCGGTCAGCTCGGTCAAGGTTGCGATGACCGGCAGACGTCCGACGAACTCGGGAATCAGGCCGAACTTGACCAGATCCTCGGGTTCCACGTCCAGCAGCAGATCGCCGACACCCTTGGTCTCATCCTTGCTCTTGACCTCGGCATTGAAGCCAATGCCACCGGTCTCGGCACGATCCCGGATAACCTTGTCGAGGCCGGCGAAGGCACCGCCGACGATAAACAGGATATTGCCGGTATCGACCTGCAGAAACTCCTGCTGCGGATGCTTGCGACCACCTTGCGGAGGCACCGAGGCCGTGGTGCCCTCGATCAGCTTCAACAGCGCCTGCTGCACGCCCTCGCCAGAAACATCCCGGGTGATCGACGGATTGTCCGACTTGCGCGAGATCTTGTCGATCTCGTCGATGTAGACAATGCCACGCTCGGCCTTGTCCACGTCGTAGTCGCACTTCTGCAGCAGCTTCTGGATGATGTTCTCGACATCCTCGCCGACGTAGCCCGCTTCGGTCAGCGTGGTGGCATCGGCGATGGTGAAGGGAACATTGAGCAACCGCGCCAGGGTCTCCGCCAGCAGAGTCTTGCCGCTACCGGTGGGCCCGATCAGCAGGATGTTCGACTTGCCGAGCTCGACCTCATCCTTGCCACTGTGACGCAGACGCTTGTAGTGGTTGTACACGGCCACCGACAGCACCGTCTTGGCGCGGTCCTGACCGATCACGTAGTCGTCGAGGGTGTGTCGAATTTCGCGCGGAACGGGCAGACGCTCCTCGTCGCTCTCGGCATCGGCATCGAGAACTTCTTCGCGAATGATGTCGTTGCAGAGATCGACACACTCATCGCAGATATAAACGGACGGACCGGCGATCAGCTTGCGTACTTCGTTCTGGTTCTTGCCACAGAACGAACAATACAGAAGCTTGCCGTTGTCGTCCTTGCCTTTGCCGTCGGCCATTCGCGTACCTCTCTGGCAGCGGTGGCCCCAGGGGCCACCGGTAATCACGTAGTCATCGCGCGAGCTATCACGCTATCAGGATGCCGGGCGCTTATCCAGCACTGCGTCGATCAGGCCATACTCCGCGGCCTGGGCGCCGTTCATGAAGTTGTCGCGATCGGTATCCTTGGCGATGGTCTCGATATCCTGGCCGGTGTGGTGCGCCAGGATCTGGTTCAGTCGCTCGCGGATGCCCAAAATTTCACGGGTGTGAATCTCGATGTCCGAGGCCTGCCCCTGATAGCCACCCAGCGGCTGGTGGATCATCATCCGCGAGTTGGGCAGGCAATAGCGCTTGCCAGCGGCACCACCGGCCAGCAGCAGGGCTCCCATGCTCGCCGCCTGACCGATACAGACGGTCGAGACGTCAGGCTTGATGAACTGCATGGTGTCGTAGATGGACATCCCCGCCGTCACCGAACCGCCGGGCGAATTGATGTAAAGGTGGATGTCCTTGTCCGGGTTCTCGGACTCCAGGAACAACAGCTGGGCGACCAGCAGGTTGGCCATATAGTCTTCGACCGGCCCCACCAGGAAGATCACCCGCTCCTTCAACAGCCGGGAGTAGATGTCGTAGGCACGCTCGCCGCGGGCGCTCTGCTCGACCACCATGGGCACAAGGCCGCCGGCAGCGTTGATATCGAACTCGGTGTTCATGAGGAGATGTCCTTGTTTCCTTGCGTGACAAAACGACGAAGCCGGCCCGACGGGGCCGGCCAGGAGAGGCGCCTCAAGCGTCCTCGCCTTCCTCCGCCTCGTCGCCCGGCTGCTGCTGCGCGGCAGCCAGGGCCTGCTGGTAGGACATTTCCACGTCCTTCACATTGGCCTGATCGAGCAAAGCGTCGACGGCCTTTTCTTCCAGCAGTGCAGACTTGACCTGGGTCTTCATCTGCTCGTTGCCCATATAGTACTCGACGACCTGCTCGGGCTCCTGATACTGCTGTGCAAGCTCCTCGACCTTTGCCTTGATCTCGTCGTCGGAAGCATCCAGCTCGTTGACCTTGATCACCTCAGCCAGCAGCAGACCGACCTGCACGCGGCTCTTGGCCTGTTCGGTAAACAGCTCGTTGGGCAACTGGCTGACGTCGAAGTCCTCGCCCAGACCAAACTGCTGCGCCGCCTGACGCTTGAGGCCATCGACCTCCTGCTGGACCAGCGACTCGGGAACGGGGATCTCGTTGGCCTGCTTGAGGGCCTCGAGCACCTGCTGCTTGACGCGATTCTCGACCGCCTGGTCAGCCTCACGGCTCATGTTCTTCTTGACCTCGGCGCGGAACGCCTCGACGTCACCACCTTCGACACCGAATTTCTCGATGAATTCCGCATCGACTTCCGGCAGCGCCTGGCCCTTGACCGCGTTGACCTTGACCTTGAAGGTCGCTTCCTGGCCGGCCAGCTGCTCTGCCTGGTAGTCCTCGGGGAAGGTCACGCTGATGACCTTGTCCTCACCCGCCTTGGCACCTTCGAGCTGATCCTCGAAGCCGGGGATGAAGCTGCCGGAACCCAGCACCAGATCGTGGCTCTCGGCGCTGCCGCCTTCAAACGGCTCGTCACCCAGGAAGCCCTGGAAGTCGATATTGACCTGATCGCCCTGCTCTGCAGCACGCTCAACCTCTTCCCAGGCAGCGTTCTGCTTGCGCAGCGTCTCGATCATCTCGTCGACGTCGGCATCGGTCACTTCAACCACCGGACGCTCGACCTCGGCGCCTTCAATGGTCGCCAGCTCGAACTCAGGATAGACCTCGAGGGTGGCCGTGAACTCCAGGTCCTTGCCGGTCTCGTTGACGGTGGCTTCGATCTGCGGGTAGCCGGCCGGATTGAGCTTCTCATCGGTAATGGCGCGAACATAGCGCTCACGCATGACCTCGCCCACCACCTCGTTGCGCACATCAGCACCATAGCGCTGGCGGATGACCGACATCGGCACCTTGCCCTTGCGGAAACCGTCGAGACGAACGTTCTTGGCGGCATCCTTGAGACGGGCGGCGACGGCCTCGTCGATCTCGGCGGCCGGCACCTGGACGTTGATGCGGCGTTCGATCTGGGAGGTCGTATCGACGGAAACTTGCATGAATAATCCTCTACCGACTGGGGGCGTACTGAAAAATTGAAAACGTCAAAGGGGAGATTCTAAGAATCCCGCCGGGCACTGGCAAGCGCCAACGCCCACAACATGGGGCCTGGCATGTCTTTTACAAGGGGCTATCGGAAAATTCGTGGCCACCGAATGACGACACGACCGCCGCCGAGGGCGAAACACAGGCACGACAAAACGCCGGACAAGCAACTTTGCCTGCCAGCTTCAGATTCGACAACGACTTGTTCAAGAAAGAAACTCGGGGAAGGAATCAGGTTGATGGGGTGGATGATGGGGATCGAACCCACGACCACCGGAGCCACAATCCGGGGCTCTACCACTGAGCTACATCCACCACAACCTGTCAGCTACCGAACCCACGTTCGGGCTTGACCACACTTGCATCGCCTGAATGGGGTGGATGATGGGGATCGAACCCACGACCACCGGAGCCACAATCCGGGGCTCTACCACTGAGCTACATCCACCATATCAGGACAATACCGCTACAACCTTTGCCCGAGCCTGTCAAAAGCAGCTACCAGCAAACTTCACTGGCGCGCCCAGCAGGACTCGAACCTGCAACCTACGGCTTAGAAGGCCGTTGCTCTATCCGGTTGAGCTATAGGCGCATTCTACAGAACCGAACTCTTCACCACAACCCGCTTTTCGAGAAAAACTTCTTCTCCAACAAGCTGTTGTGGTCGGGGTGGAGGGATTCGAACCCCCGACATCCTGCTCCCAAAGCAGGCGCGCTACCAGACTGCGCTACACCCCGCCGGCCAGCCGCTCGGCCATGCAAACCGCCGAAGCAGTCTCTGCAAGCGCTGCGTATTCTACGGAACTTTCCCGCCAAGTCAACAGGCTACCGAGACATTCCTGTTGTCATTCGGGCTCAAGCTTTGCCTGGATGGCGGAGCGTGCGAAAATCCGTGGCCGCCAATTTCATCCAGCACACCAACTTCTGACCGAGGGAACCCCATGACCGCCCAGCTCATCGATGGCAAGTCCATTGCCGCCACAGTACGCCAGCAGGTCGCCCGTCAGGTACAGGCGCGGATCGATGCCGGAGAACGCATCCCGGGGCTTGCTGTGGTGCTGGTCGGTGAAGACCCCGCCTCCCACGTCTATGTACGCAACAAGCATCGCGCCTGCGAGCAGGCGGGTATTTCATCTGTTCAACACGCCCTGCCCGCTTCCACATCACAGGCAGAGCTCGAAGCCCTGGTCGACCAGCTCAACGCCGACGCATCCATCGATGGCATTCTGGTTCAACTTCCGCTGCCCGACCACCTGGACGCTCGCCCTATCCTCGAGCGCATCCTGCCAAGCAAGGACGTGGACGGCTTCCATCCCTACAACCTGGGACGGCTGGCCCAACGTCTGCCGCTGCTGCGCCCCTGCACCCCCAAGGGCGTGATGACGCTGCTGCATCACTCGGGTCTGGCGGTGCGAGGCCTCGACGCCACGGTGGTCGGTGCCTCCAATATCGTGGGACGGCCGATGGCACTGGAATTGATGCTGGCGGGCTGCACGACCACCGTCTGTCACCGCTTTACCCGTGACCTCGAGGCTCAGGTACGCAAGGCGGAACTGCTGGTGGTTGCGGTCGGAAAACCAGGACTGGTGAAAGGCGAATGGGTACGTGACGGCGCGATCGTCATCGATGTGGGCATCAATCGACAGGAAGATGGGCGCCTGGTGGGCGACGTCGACTTCGACGAGGCCGCCCGACGTGCAGGTCACATCACACCGGTCCCGGGTGGCGTTGGCCCGATGACGGTAGCCAGCCTGCTGGAAAACACCTTGATGGCCGCAGACATTCATGACGGCCAGCATCGCGAAACTCCCGACGGCTGAACCTGCACTTGCGACATCCATGCGTGATGGACTCAATTGACGTAGCATCGCGCCCATCCAACACAGGATCACGGAGACACTCCATGAGCGACAAGAAGATGAATGTCGAGAGCTTCAACCTCGACCACACCAAGGTTCGCGCCCCCTATGTGCGTCTGGCAGATATCAAGACCGGCGCCAACGGCGATCGCATCCACAAGTATGACTTGCGGATTTGCCAGCCCAACAAGGAGCACATGGAGATGCCTGCCCTGCACTCCCTGGAGCACCTGTTGGCCGAGCTGTCGCGCAACCACTCGGACAAGGTTGTCGATATCAGCCCCATGGGCTGCCAGACCGGCTTTTATATCGCCATGATCAACCACGACGACTACGACGACGTGCTGGCACTGATCGAGGGTACGCTCAACGACGTGCTGTCGGCGACCGAAGTTCCTGCCTGCAACGAAATGCAGTGTGGCTGGGCCGCATCCCACAGCCTGGAAGGCGCCCAGGAGCTGGCAAAAGGCCTGCTGGCCAAGCGTGACGAGTGGCACCAGGTCTTCGCCTGAGCCGAGGCTCCACCTCAAGAGGAATCGCATGAAACGCATTGGCATCATCGGAGCCATGGCGCAGGAAGTCGCCCAACTGGCGGCCCAGCTGGAAGACGTCAGGACCCGCACCCACGTCGGCTCCACCTTCTACATCGGCCGCCTGCATGGGGTCGAGGTCGTACTGCTGCAATCCGGGATCGGCAAGGTCAACGCCGCCATCGGGGCGACGCTGCTGCTGGACAACTACCAGCCCGAGGCGATCATCAACACGGGTTCCGCAGGCGGGTTCGGCGAAGGACTGTCGATCGGCGACGTGGTGGTGTCCAGCGAGGTGCGCCACCACGATGTCGACGCGGTGGTATTCGGCTACGAACATGGCCAGGTGCCCAATATGCCGGCGGCCTATCTCCCGGATGAACGCCTGGTTCGGGTGGCACGGGACTGCGTCGAAGGCATGGCTGAGGTCAAGGTGGTCGAGGGCCTGATCGCGACCGGCGACGTCTTCATGGCGTGCCCCGATCTTGTCTCGCGCACCCGCAACCGCTTTCCCACCATGCTGGCGGCAGAAATGGAGGCGGCCGCGATTGCCCAGACCTGCCACCTCTACGGTTGCCCCTTCGTGGTGATTCGCGCCTTGTCCGATATCGCCGGGCAAGGTGACAACCACCTGTCCTTCGAGGAATTCCTCGAGCAGGCGGCTGATCACTCCAGCCGTATGGTGACGGCAATGGTGCAACGGCTGGCGTCACCGCAACCTGCCGTTGACCGACAGCAGCCGGCCTGACAACTCTGTCTCGCCAGAAAGCACTGCCGTCATCCTGACAGCACGCCCGGCTACAGCCGGGCGTGCTGCCACTCGCTCAACCGATATCCGGCTGTGAACTCTCCAGCAGCCTGACCAGAAAGTCGTCACTGCTTCCGTCCATGGACACCCCCGTTAGCGTCACCTGAACATCCGCATTGCTGCCGTCCTGCAAGAGCCCTCCATCGAGCTTCACGTGGACCACGGTGTCTTCGCCATCTGCGATGGCCAGGACCTTTTCACCACCTTCCAGATCACCAATGTCTTCGAGCAACTCTCTTAGATCCAGCATATTGCCCAAGACATCGACCGCAGTGGCGTAGGAGCTGTCAGCGCTGGACGCAGGCTCTCCCAGACTCCAGGCCAGCTCATCCTCTTCCGCCAACAGCGGTAGCGCGGCTGCTCGGCTTGACCCTGCCATCGCGGCCCCGAAGCCCTCCGGATCGATGCCGGTGATGGTTGGCGTATCGTCATTGATCACCACCTCAAGCGTCCCGCTCACTGTCGAGCCATCCTTGTCGGTAGTGGCGTAGCCCAACTCGAGCGACAGATCGCTTTCCTGGCCGCCCTTCGGGTGGTCGACATCCTTGCTCAGGTAGACCACCACATCACCGGCCTCGGCATCCACCAGACTAATGGTCAGGACCCGCTCGCCATCAGCATCATTGCCCATCACGGTGTAGCCGTCTGAACTCACCACAAACTCGACTGGAGAGTCTCGGCTGGTCAACTCAGGCAGCCCGTCGAGATCCCAGCGGAAAGCACCCTGCACGGCAGCACCATCAGCCCCAGCGTCGAACCCGAGGTTGGCGCTCGCGCTGTCGTTGCAGCCGGTGTTCACCACCTCGGTTCCCGGGGCGTCGCCGGGACCGCCGGCGATACCTTTGGGCAGGCTGTGCTCGTCGAGCAGGCCCTTTCCCCTATCTACTCGAGCCACTCGCGTCGGCACTGTTACCAGAACACTCCCCTCTTCAAGGCGATCTCCCGCCAAGGCCACCTTCAGATTTCCTTCGGCGTCTTTTATCCAGACGCCTCCTGAAGCGGCGACGATTACGGCATCTTCCATGACACTTTACCTGTCCCTAATGCGATTTCATCCATACAACACTAAAAATGACAGGCAAGGGAGCACACGCACCGTACTAAAGAACAATCCTCGCACAAACGAAGGAAGAAATAGCGAAGCTGCAAAGCAAAACATGACAAAGCGTCAGCAGCTGGATCATGCCTCCTTTCCCGGCTTCGCTCGGACCACCACAGCCATCTCTGGCTGCTTCTGAAGGAAAGTCCTGCTGTTGATACTCGAATGTGAACTGACGCATACAAAAAGGGCCTGGCATCGCCAGGCCCTTTTGCAAAACGCATCGTCACTCGACGATCAATTGTCCATCATCAAGCATCTGCTGCAGCACCTGTTCACCACTTCCGGCCACACCGAGGCCGCCCAGTTCGATGGTCAGATCAGCGTTGTTCCCGGACGCGTCAATCCCGCCATCGGTCTTGATTTTCAGGAGAATATCCTCGCCTTCGTCGACAGCCACCAGATAGCTGGACAGGTCCGACGCAGCGCCATCGATCAACAGACCGCTCAGATCGAGCTTGTCAGCTTGATCGGTGGTTCCGAGAGTGAAGTCCTCGATACGATCAACAGAAGGGACCTCGGCGTCTGCGGCATCCCATACAAATTGATCACTATCCAGGCCTCCCCACAGAACATCGTCTCCTTTACCGCCCACCAGAACATCCTGCCCTGCCCCGCCTATCAGGACATCATCGCCCTCTTCACCATATAGCTCATCGATACCACCGTCCTGGCGCTCAAGGTTCATCAGTGAATCTACGTTGGCCAGAACATACGCCTTGACCTCATCAGTCGTTGGCGCGGTGCCATTGCCAAAATCGGGAGACCACTTCAGAAACTCATAGAGGCCTTCATAACCTAGACCATTGTGCTCACCCGATGAAAACTCCTCCCCGGAATCGCCGTTAACCCATTCGAGATCATCGGAGTTGACCGTGTCACCGAATACAAGATCATCCCCCGCCCCGGCAAACACCTGGTCACTCCCCAAGGGTTCTAGATCCGAGGTACTTGACCCCGTATCAAGAGCAAGATTTAGATCTTCCTCGGTGTTGACCACGTTGATCTCACCGGCGGAGCCGGTATAGGTATTGCCGTCTTCCAACGCAGTCTCGACGTCACCCGCCAGGATGTCGGTATTGTCAAAATGGCGGATGTAATCAACCAGACTATCTTCCCCTATGCCGATCCCGTGGACCGAATCAGCCACTTCGAGCAGTGCTTCGAAGGACGCCACCGATTCCTCCACCGCCACAAGAGAACCGGGCTCCAGCGGTTCGGGTATCACCAGCTTGCCATCCTCGTCCAGCCAGATTGTCGGTAGCCCGTCGGTGACAAAGACCGCCGTTGACTCGAAGCTGTTGATATCCGACATGCGGGTGAAGAAGTCCGTACTGGCAACGAAGCCTGCATCGAAATTGGTGGATCCCTTGGCTTCCATACCGAGGATATAGGCCCTGGCCGCAGCCAGGTCAGCACTACTGAAGTCTTCGAACACGACAGGATTTCGTGCTACGCCGTCGAAATCGATCAGTTGAAGATTCAAGGTACCTTCGAAGTCTGCCAGGGTCTCGAGCTGTCGCAGCATTGCTGCCTTCAGCAGCTCGAGGCGGGTATAGTTGCCCGATCCATCCGGCCTGGGCGTATCGACTTCTGCATTCATGCTGACCGACGAGTCGAGAATAAAGGAGAGGTTATAGTTGCCTGCTGGGTCGATGATGATCGTTGCCCCACCCTTGTCCGCGATGACGACATCGTCGCCCCCACCCGTGGTGATAGTATTGTTGGCATTGTTGCTCACCACGAGCTCGCCCGGGCCTGACAGGATCAAGGAAAGCTCACCGGACGCCTTGTCACCGTCGCCATCGGCAGCCTCGAGGGGCAGCGGCACCGATGCGTCTCCTGGCGCAGCCCCACGGACGATGTCCACGCTGCCAAGCCCAAAGGGTTCACCGTTCCCGCCTTCGATGATGATGGCCTGGATGCCCTCGGCGCTGTTGATGACAAACGACCAGCCATCCTGCAAGCCTTCAACCTTGAGATCCCCATCGATGACATCGATCTGAACCTCCGACGTCACATCCACGCCCCGTTGATCGAGAATGCGCAGGTCCCCGGCCGACAGCGGCAGAGGCTCATCTTCCCCCTGCTGTGACGAGTAGGCCCGGGCACTGAGCAGCAGGGTGGCTCGCGCGTTGTCAGCGCCAGCCATCGAGATACTCTGGCGAAACTCGCCGACGCGCACATGTGAGTCCCAGGACACCACACCGCCGGTTTCCTCGGCCCCCGCGACCATATCGACACGCAGCTGGTCTCCTTCATCAATCTGTCCCGCCCCGACGATGAGTGATCCGTCGGCAATCGCAACGCCGGCCACCGCGGAGAACACCAGCTGCGAATCAAGACCGCCCTCGGAGACATCCAGCACACCCTGGGTCGCGCTCTGCGAAATGGCGGTCGCCACGATGTCACCATCAAGCCGAATGAAAACAGACAGCTCACCTTCCCCGACAACGAGACGGGCCTGATTGCTTGATTCATCCAGCACCACGCTGAAGCCTACCTGTCCGGTGGCTGTCACCGCCTCCAGCTCGACCCCATTGTCGGCCAGCCTCCAGGACAGTGGTCCGCCATCCAACATGATGGTGTTGCCATTGACGTCTTCCACCGGCGCCTCATCCAGCGCACCGTCGAAGCGGATCGGGGCCCCTTGCCCATCCGCACCATACCCGCCCGGAATTGCCAGTTCTCCAGTGCTGCCATTTTCAAGCAGTAAAGCTTCCGAGACGATGCCCTCCGGCGCATCATCATCGATGCGAATGTCGAGCTGGCCGGATGCCTCGCTACCGTCAACATCGGCGACGGTGTAACCGACCGACATGGCCAGATCGTCCTCGGTGGAATTTTCCGGATGGTCGAGCGGACGCAGCAGGCTCACCTCGAAGGCACCGCTGGCGAGGTCTGTCAGGGTGATGCGCAGCGCCTCTTCGCCCGCTGCCGTGGCCGCCACCAGGCTCAGGCCATCATCCGACACGGCAAAATTCAGCACCTCACCGCGGGAGCTCAACGCCGGCAGACCCACCTGCGACCAGGCGAAGGCGCCGGTGCCTGCCGGGCCGTCGTCGCCGAAGTCGTAGCCGAGCGCACCGGTGATGACCGTGGCCTCGCCCGCGACATCGCCATCACCGCCAGGGATACCGCCATCCAGGCCATCCTCATCGAGCACCACCTCGTCCGGTGCCGCATCCGGATCACCGCCATCCGTTGGGGTGGTAGGCCCCGATGCGTCCAGGATCTCGCCACTGATATCCAGTTCGACGATGTCACCGTCACCATCGGTCACGCGAAGCACGACATCGACGTTCTGCGGCGTACTGTTGTCGAGTCCGCTGGCTGCCGTAAAGGACCAGCTACCGTCACCTCTCAGGGTCAGGTCGCCCTGCGCCAGGGTCAACGTGGTCTGCTCGTCACTGCCAGGCAGACTGGAAAAGCTCAGGGGCGCCCCATTGATCAGTACGTCGATGACGGAGAGTCCATCCGCGCCGGGGCTCAGAGACCAGTTGCCTTCGACGGTGGCGCCCTCGGCCACCTGGATAACGCCTGAGCTGGCGTTGGCGTCGATCAGGGTGTTCCCCGTGGTCACCGACGCCACCGGGGTATCATCATCGATGCGAATGTCGAGCTGGCCGGAAGCCTCGCTACCGTCAATATCGGCGACGGTATAGCCGACCGACATGGCCAGATCGTCCTCGGTGGAATTTTCCGGATGGTCGAGCGGACGCAGCAGGCTCACCTCGAAGGCACCGCTGGCGAGGTCTGTCAGGGTGATGCGCAGCGCCTCTTCGCCCGCTGCCGTGGCCGCCACCAGGCTCAGGCCATTATCCGACACGGCGAAATTCAGCACCTCACCGCGCGAGCTCAACGCCGGCAGACCCACCTGCGACCAGGCAAAGGCGCCGCTGCCTGCCGGGCCGTCGTCGCCGAAGTCGTAACCGAGCACACCGGTGATGACCGTGGCTTCGCCCGCGACATCGCCATCACCGCCGGGGATACCGCCATCCAGACCGTCCTCATCGAGCACTACCTCGGCAGGCGCCGCATCCGGATCACCGCCATCCGTTGGGGTGGTGGGCCCCGATGCATCCAGGATCTCGCCACTGATATCCAGTTCGACGACGTCACCGTCACCATCGGTCACGCGAAGCACGACATCGATGTTCTGCGGCGTACTGTTGTCGAGTCCGCTGGCTGCCGTAAAGGACCAGCTACCGTCACCCCTCAGGGTCAGGTCGCCCTGTGCCAGGGTCAACGTGGTCTGCTCGTCACTGCCAGGCAGACTGGAAAAGCTCAGGGGCGCCCCATTGATCAGTACGTCGATGACGGAGAATCCATCCGCGCCGGGGCTCAGAGACCAGTTGCCTTCGACGGTGGCGCCCTCGGCCACCTGGATAACGCCTGAGCTGGCGTTGGCGTCGATCAGGGTGTTCCCCGTGGTCACCGACGCCACCGGGGTATCATCGTCGATGCGAATGTCAAGCTGGCCGGATGCCTCGCTACCGTCAATATCGGCGACGGTATAGCCGACCGACATGGCCAGATCGTCCTCGGTGGAATTTTCCGGATGGTCGAGCGGACGCAGCAGGCTCACCTCGAAGGCACCGCTGGCGAGGTCTGTCAGGGTGATGCGCAGCGCCTCTTCGCCCGCTGCCGTGGCCGCCACCAGGCTCAGGCCATCATCCGACACGGCGAAATTCAGCACCTCACCGCGGGAGCTCAACGCCGGCAGACCCACCTGCGACCAGGCAAAGGCGCCGCTGACTGCCGGCCCGTCATCGCCGAAGTCGTAGCCGAGCGCACCGGTGATGACCGTGGCCTCGCCCGCGACATCGCCATCACCGCCGGGGATACCGCCATCCAGGCCGTCCTCATCGAGCACTACCTCGGCAGGCGCCGCATCCGGATCACCGCCATCCGTGGGTGTGGTCGGGACTGTTGCGTCGAAGATCTCGATACGCTGGTGAGCATCGGCTTGATCACCGTCTCCGTCGGTCTGTACCAGACTGAACTCCACCGACGGTGATGCTCCCTGATCGAGTCCGACGGCAGCGGTGAATGACCAACTTCCATCAGCCTCCACGATCAACCGTCCTTCCTCGAGCACGATCTCCTGTCCCAGCGCAAAGGACTCATCGATGCCAGCGACCGACACAACGAGACTGGCCACACCATCGGCACCATCAACGGCGCTCCAGCTCCCCTCGATGGTACTGCCTTCCCCCACCTCGGCGGGACCGCCCAGCTCGATGCCGGGAACATCATCGAGAATCAGCACATCCAGGCTGGCAGTGCGGCCGTCACCATCGACATCCGTCACCGTCACTTCGATCTGCTCCAGGAAGCCGCCATCGGTGGCCCCCTGCGTCTCGTCATTGTCGACGGTACTGGTCAGCTCAAAGTGGTAAAGCACGGTCCCGCCAGTGGCGTCACCCTGAAAACCATCAAGCCAGAGGATGCCATGGGGCGTATCGAGGGACCTGGGAGTCCCCTCCAGGGCCTGAAGGTCCGCCAGCGTCAAGGAGAGCGTCCCTCCCAACGTCAGCGCGCCGAGACCATCGGGAGTGTCGAAGTTGAAACTGCTGGACTGCGCCAAGGCGTCCGCCGATGGACGACTACCCTGGGCTAGCGCAGACTCTCGTACCACGAGCTCGGCACCTTCCAGCCCCCCCGGAAGATCACCAGCGTCTGGGTCTATACCAGAGCCGTCTGGACCACCTTCCAAGCCGCCTAGGCTGACATCGTTGTCTTCTTCCTCTTCGCCACCGTCCTCGCCAGGGTTGTCGCCATCGACGATATCTCCCAGGAATAGTCGGGGTTCCTGTCCATCGGACGAGTCCAGGCCGTACTCGAAGGCGAGTGGAGAAACCTGCTCGAGAATACGCAAAAGACGGACGAAAGAATGCCCATTGTCGTTGCCGGGGCCAGCACCCGGACCCGCGTCAGGCTCGTCGAAGACATCGAAGAGGTCCCGGCCCGATTCCAGCACCTCGAACACCTCTTCCAACTGCTCGTCCTGCAGCAGCGAAGCCTGAATCAACTCGGACGGGACAGTCTGCGCAAGAAGCAAATCATCTGAGGGAAACGATTGGGCGTCGCCCTGGCCCAGCGGCATTTCCATTGTCTCGCCTGATTCAAGCACCAGCGGTAGCTGTCCTGAACTTGACGAAACAACCACTCGCCCGTCATCTCCGGCGACAAGTCGCTGGCCTGGCTGCAGCACATCGCCGGGCCTGGCCACCCGCTGTTCGCCTGCCTGGTCGACAATCCACACACTTCCTGCGGTAGCAATGATATTCATGGGTTTAGCCCCGTGCTTTCTGCTTATTGGGTTTCCACAGAAAATAGGGGCGGCCCCGTGCGGGCGATACTGTCTAGTAGGTCAAGTGGGAGAGTTCTCCATCGGAACAACCCACAAATGCACAGTTAAGAAGTGTTTATTGCAAAATATAAAGATAATCTCTTACTTCAACCAACGACTTTCCCAGACCGAAAAGTAACGGCACTATTCCAGGGCTCTATTTCCGGAGTAAGGTGCAGAGGCCGAGACGCCAGCACTTGACGACATCAGATCAACCGTTCTACCACAGAAAAAGGGGGCAAAAAGCCCCCTTTAAACTGTCGCGCGGTAATGACCACTTCTTTCGCCGTCAACGATCCCTGGAGAGGCGCAGGATCAACTGCATCCGATCCTTGACCCCCAACTTGCGGAAGACTGCCCCGAGGTGGGCCTTGACGGTTCGCTCGGTAATACCGAGCTCTCGCGCCACCAGCTTGTTGCTTTGGCCCTCCGCCACAGCCAGCGCAACATCCTTCTCGCGCTCGGTCAAACCTTCCAGCAAGTCGTGGTGCACGGCAGGCGCCCCACCCATGGCCTTGAAGACACCGCCCACCAGGCTGTCCATCAACTCGGGCCAAAGCCAGATGCCCCGGTGCCTCACCACGACATCGACCTGACGCAGCACTTCGGGGGTAGAAAGCGCGTGGACATAGCCCCTGGCGCCAGCGGTGAAGGCTTCATACGCTTCTGCGGAATGCGGGTTGAAGGACAGCACCGACACCAGCACTCCCTTGCTGGCCAAACGCGTGCACAGTCCCGTCCAGTCGCCGCCTTCAACCACTACCCAGGCGAGATCGCCCTTGACGGCATGGTCGATGACACTGTGAGGAGCGACCACTTCCAGTTCACTGAAGGCATCATTCCAGCGCGGTACCTCGCTACTTCCTTGGTAGACCAGGTATCGAGTCATCACCGCTCTCCCATCGCGTTACCCCAGGCGCGCAGTACCGGCTTCAGCAGGAACTGCATCACCGTTCGCTTGCCGGTCAGGATATCCACCTGAGCGGTCATGCCCGGGATGACATCCACCGCTTCGGCTTCAGCGCTGTCTTCGGTTCGCACTCGAACCCGATAGTAGGTGTTTCCCTCTTCATCGGTAGTAGTGTCGGCGCTGATGTGCTCCAGCTGGGCATCCAACCCGCCATAGATGGAGAAGTCATAGGCCGTCAACTTGATGGTCGCAGGCAGGCCCGGGCGTAGAAACGCGATGTCCTGCGGCGCGATCTTGGCCTCGACCACCAGGGCGTCGTCTGTCGGGACGATATCCACCACCTCCTGACCGGGCTGAGCCACCCCGCCGATCGTATTGATCGCCAGACGCTGAACGACACCATCGACCGGCGAGCGTATCTCGGAGAGACGCACCCTGTCCTGAAGCCCCTCGCTGGACTCGTCCAGGGCCGACAGTTCACCCAGGGTCGCCGACAGCTCCTGACGCCACTCATTGCGCGCCTTCGCATCGACCTCACGAAGCTCACCCAGCGCCTCCTGAATCGCCGACTCCAGCCGCGACACCTGAGCCGTCGCTTGATTGCGCTCACCACTCGCCCTGGAGACCTCACGCTGCAAGCGCAGCACTTCAACCTCTGAGACCGCCCCGCTGGACAGCAGAGGGCGCGTCATGTTGAGTTCCTGACTGGCAAGATTCAGCTCGCGACTGGCTGCGTTGCGACGCGCAGTCGCCTCGTTGAGCTCCGCCCGGCGCTGTGCCAGTCGCTCCTGCAGTATCTGCTTCTGCTCATCCAGCGTTTCCAGACTACTGTGGTATAGCTCGCGCTCACGGGAGACGATATTGGGCGCCTGCTCGATCAATGCCTCCGACGGAGAGAAGTCCGACCCGGTAGCCAGCGCCCTCAGTCGCTCGGCCTTGGCTTGCAGGGTTTCCGCCTTCGCCCGGTTCTCGTTGAAGTTCGAGAGAAAACGCGTCGGGTCGATGCGCATCAGCAGATCGCCGGTGGAAACAAAATCACCTTCGCTGACGCGAATCTCCTGAACCACGCCTCCATCGAAGCTTTGCACCCGCTGAAGCTGGCTGGAGGGTATGACCCTGCCGCTACCGCGTGTCACCTCATCGATCGGCGCAAAGCAGGCCCAGACGATCACGCAGATGATCGCTACGACAACCATGTACAGCATCAGCCTGGCGCGCAGAGGATCCTGCTGCATTCGCGCCCAGTCTGCGTCGCTCGCCCAATCTCTGTTGAGATGGGATGCGCTGACGCGACGCGCAAACAACCGGTCGATAAAGGGGCGAAAGACTTTGCCACCTTTGCGTGATACGCGACCGACGCCTTCGAATCCCTTCTGTTCGGCACTCTTGCTGGACATCAGCTGGCCCTCCCGATCTGGCCTTTGCGCAGCGCATCCATGACGCTGTCACGCTCACCATCTGCGACCACCTTGCCAGAGTCGATGACCACGATACGATCCACCAGCGACAGCAGTGACGTGCGGTGCGTCACCACCACCATCGTCTTGCCCCCAGCGTAATCCTTGAGGTTGCGCTTGAAGGCCTCCTCGCTGGCGTGGTCCATGGCGCTGGTCGGCTCATCCAGCAACAAGATCGCCGGGTCGTGCACGATGGCTCGCGCGATCGCTACCGCCTGCTTCTGACCACCCGAAAGCATCTGTCCGCCTTCGCCTACCTGCAGCTCGACGCCCTGAGGGTGTGTGCTGACGAGTCCATCGAGCCCACTGATACGGATGGCCTTGAGCAGCAGATCGTCATCCACCCCTTCGCTGCCGGCACCGGCGATGATGTTGTCCTTCAGTGAGCCGTAAAACAGGCGAACGTCCTGAGGCACATAGCCGATATGTCGCCTCAACTGCAGAGGGTCGAACTGACGAATGTCCACATCGTCGATCAGCACCGCTCCCGACGTCGGCTGGTACAGACCGAGCAACAACTTCTGCAACGTGGTCTTGCCACAGCCAACTCGCCCCAGCAGCGCCACCTTCTGGCCTGGTGCTACCGACAGAGAGACGTCGCGAAGGCTGTCATTCTCGGCCTGGGGGTAGCGGAAGGTAACCTTGTCGAACTTCACCAGCCCCTTGACGGCGGGACGATCGATGTAGCTCTTTTCCTCACGTTCCACCGGCATTTCCATCACTCTATCCAACGACTCCAGGGCCGTGGCCGATTGATGATACTGAGCCAGCAGTGCGGCGGCCTGACTGACCGGTGCCAGCGCACGAGACGACAGCATATAGGCAGCGATCAGCCCGCCCTGGGAGAGATTGCCGTCGATGATCAGATAGACGCCGATAAGGATGACGCAGATACCGACGGTATTCTGGGTCCACTGGGCGATACTGGTGACCGAGGTTCCGAGAAACTTCAGCTGAGCGCCGGTACGCGAAAGGAAGGCACTGGCCTGCTCCCATTGCCCCTGAACTCGGCTCTCGCCCCGCAGCGTCTTGACCGTCTCGAGCTGGGAGACCGATTCCACCAGAGTGGCGTTACGTTGCGCCCCTACCTTCAAGGTCGTTTCCGACAAGTCGTGCAGCTTTCCCTGGGCACCGAGGGCGTAGAGCAAGATAAACAGCACGCCAACCACGATAGGAATGACCAGTGCAGGTCCTATCAGGCCAATGATGGCGATGAACATCAGAACGAACGGCAGGTCCACCAAGGCGATCACGGTGGCGGAGCCGATAAAGCTCCGAACCGACTCGAAGGATTACAGCATCGAGACAAAGGAACCGGTCGAGGCAGGCTTGGCCTCCATCCGCATCCCCATGACGCGAGACATGATACGCGACGAGAGCTTGACGTCAGCTCGACTGGCCGCAAGATCGACAAAGCTCGAACGCATCAACCTGAGCGTCAAGTCGAATGCCAGTACGATCAATGCACCGATGGACAACACCCACAGTGTCTCGGTGGCGTGATTGGGCACCACGCGGTCATAGACATTGAGAACGAACAGGGGCATCGCCAGCGCGAAGATGTTGATGGCGACGGAGCCCAGTATCACGTCACGGTAAAGGCGTCTGTTTTCCTTGATCACGCTCCAGAACCAATGCCCAGAACGTTTCTCGTTGACATCCTTCGACCGGGCGTCGAAACGGAACCGCGGCCGCGTATAGATCGCCGTCCCGCTGTAACGTTCGTGAAGCTCGTCCAGCGAGATTTCTACCGACGCCTGCCCCAATTCGGGGTAAATCACCTGAGCGGTACGCGCCTTGACATCGATATCGAGCAATGCGCAGGCGCGCCCCGGCTCCAGCAACAGCACGACAGGGAATAGCGCAGGATTCAACTGAACGAGGCGACTCTTGACGAGTCGCGCCGTCAGCCCGGCACGTTCCGACGCCCGGGGAAATATCCCTGGCGTCAGTGCACCATCTTCCAACGGCAGCCCGGCTGTCAGGGAATCCGCACTGACATCATGCTCGTGATAGTGAGCAATCGACAGCAGCACTTCCAGCAACTCATCCTTGACTGGGCCTCTGTCTTCGTCCTGCTCCTGCGCTTCAGGTGTTGTAAATTCTGCTTCATCCGCAACTCGTGAATCGTCCACGTAAACCTCTCTGTCGGCCGATGGCTGTACCAGAACGCCCTTTCCGTGCGACCCGGCCTATCATCCCTGCTGTCGTCACGGCTTCCTTTGCGGCAATGCAAGGACCAGAACGTGGCAGTTGCATCCATATTCCGGGAAATGGCGTCCCCGATAAGCGAGGACGCGATCATCCACTGAGCTTCTAGCCCTCCAGGCCGCGACCGTGTTCCCCTCGCGCCCAGGCAAGGGACACACTGTCATCACCGGCGGAACCAGGCAATGCCCCCATGTCCAGATTCTCGCCACTGCGTTCAAGTGTGATCTCCACTCGACGGTTCTGGCGACGACCTTCGACGGTGTCGTTGGACTGAACAGGCCGATGCGAGCCATAGCCCCGGGTTTCAATCAGCGAAGCACTGACGCCCTGGCTGACCAGGTACTGGCCCACCGCTGCCGCTCGATTACGCGACAGTGGATCATTGATGGCATCGGTACCCGAGATGTCCGCATGGCCAGCGATGAATACCCGGACCAGGTCGTTACGGCCACGGATACGGTCGGCCAACGCACTCAGTTCCTGCTTGGCGCTCGCGCTCAGCACGTAGCTGTTGATCTCGAACAGAGCGTCCGCAGGCATGACGACGTCCGGAGCCCGTGTGGAGCCGGTGAGCTCCTCGATGCTGTAGGACCGCGGACCTACCGCCGGACAGACGATATCCGGCGTGATCGACACACCGTTGCTGTCCAGCTCGGCGAGGCTCGGCAGTCCATCCTTGCGTACCTCCAGCACCTCCAGCAGGCTACCGGTGGCACGCAGGGTGCGCGCATCTGCCAGAGCAACGTCATACTGCGCGTTCACATAGGCACGACTCGCCTCGAAGTACTCATTCTCGATGTCCAGCAGGTCGAGCAGCGAACGCTGACCGATATCGAACTGCTGCTTGTAGGCTCCGCGTACGCGATCGGTCGTCTGACGGTGCTCGTTCAGGTATTCCAACTGGTCGCGCAGACGACGGGTGTCGTTGTAGGCGATGGTGGTGGTCTGACGAATGTCGACGCATGCCTTGTCACGCAGATTGACCGCCTGCTCGACGCGATCACTGGCGGCGCGGAACGACGCCAGGTCGCTGCCGCCGCGATACAGATTGAGGCTACCCACCAGTTCGATGCTGTGACGGTCTTCATGATCATTGTCGGAAATGAAGTCGCCGTCGGTGTCACTGCCCTTGTAGGTACCACTGCGGCCCACCAGGTCAAGCCTGGGATGGAAGGGCGACTTGGTGCCTTCACGCTCGGCGCGGGCGGCCTCGATGTTCTCGATGGCGGCATGGAAGTCCGGGTTACCCTCGTAGGCTAGCTGCAACGCCTGGGCGACGTCAGCGGGTAGCTGCTCGGCAAAGGTCGGCGCCGGCGCCAACGCTTCCGGCGGCAATTCGCCCACCAGACGCTGGAATCGCGCAGACACATCGTGCAGGTTGGAGGCTTCGGTGATCAGATTCGATTCGGCCAGTGCCAGACGACCGCTGATCTGCTCGAGGTCGACGCGACGACCGGCGCCGGACAGCGCACGGGCCTCGATCTGCTGGTAGACCTCCAGGTGCTTCTGATAGTTGTCCTGGGCCAGGCCCACCAGGCGGCGGTAACGCTGAACATCAAGATAGGCATTAGTTGCGTCCAACGCCGCGTCCTGACTCGCCCCCAGCAGCTCGTAGTAGCGTACCAGTTCTGCCCGGCTCAGACGCTCGACCTCGCTGGCGGTGGCGAAGCCGTCATAGATCATCTGGTTCAGCGTCACCTCGACATAGTCGGTGTCGTAGCTGCCCTGTTGATCGTTCTGACGATCCTCGAGGCCGACGCCTGCGTTGACGTCAATCTGAGGCAGATAGCCCCCAAAGGCCACCCGCTCATCGTGGCCCGCCGCCTGGAAACCATTCCAGGCGGCCAGCACCTCAGGATTGGTATTGATGGTCTGCTCCACGACGTCACGCAGGGTCGCCGCACCGGGCGATGTCGTGCCAGGCGGCAATGTCTGCGCGTCCTGGGCCATGACACCTGACCCCATCAGCATTGACGTAGAGGCCAATGCGATGGCACTGACCAGCGGCCGCACCATGGAAGAGCGAGGTTCTCGGCGGATCGTTTTCATTCGTGTTCCCTTAATTATCAATGGCCGCAGCCAGTACAGTTGAATCTAGTACCAACGAACTAGCCCAACAACCCCGGATTCTGCAGGACCAGCCGTGCTGCTTCGGCGCTACCATTCTCATCATCCCCGGGATGGGCGAGCAGTTTCCCTGTAGCGCCGATTGTCGAGCGCTTCCCCAACGCTGCTAACATCCCATCCAGCCACAACTACTGTTACAACTACAATCCTCTCACATTCGAACACATTCGGTAACATCTCGTCATTCAATGTCATCATGGTCAGGCAAGGCACCACTTGACAGAATCCACAACATCGCCCTACAGCAAACCTGTCCCGTAGCAGTCCACAAACATGCTATCGTAATCCCTTGGATCAAGCGCCTAGCCAAGGAGTCACCGATGGCCTCATCCGAAATTCAAAAAACCCGTGTCATCAATGAATTGACCGGCTTTATCAAAAAGTTGCTGCAGGACCCCAAGGTCCTGGAGACCTCTCTAGAGATCGCCCGCCGGCACCTGGAGAGTGGCAGCGATAGTGGCGTCATGGCCGACATTGCCAACGAAATCTCGGACACCACCAGCATTCATATCCCTGACAGCGCCGAGGAGCACTCCGAAGCCGACCGGCTCTTCCTGGAGCTTCTCAAAGAGGTCGTACAGGAAGAAAAAGCGCTGTACTGACGCATTTTTTCCTCTTTTTTTCCTGCCCCCCGCCGATCGCCCCCCTGCCGTCGGCGGAATCTCGAAGATCTCCATCAAACTTGATCTGGATCAAGGTTACTATTCTTACATCGTAGTTTCGGCGTTCACACCATGGAATATCGTCTTTCCCTTTCTGCCGACATCGCCACCAAGTCCGCCTCGGTGAGACGCCACATGGGTCGCTGCCTGGCCACCAATCTGCGCAATGCACTCAGGCGCCAGGAGCCCAAGACCAAGGTCGTTGCCCAATGGGACCATCTTGTCGTAAGACTTCCGCGGGAGCTTTCTCGCGGGGATCGTCTGGCACTGGAAGCAAGCATGACCCGGATACCGGGCGTTCAGCGCGTGGCCAGGACACGTAACAGGCCGCTTGGGGACTGGCGGAACACCATCGAACAACTGGCACGCGAACGAGCATCGGAGCTCGAAGGCAAGCGCTTCAAGGTCAAGGTCAAGCGCAAGGGACATCACGACTTCGGTTCGGTGGAGGTAGAGCGTGCGCTGGGCGCAGCGCTGCTCGCCCATGCTGCTGATGCCAGGGTCGACCTGAGCACCCCGGAGGTAGTGATGCCACTGCGGATCGATGGCGACACCTTGATCGAGGAAGTCGACCTTGGGCCGGGCCTCGGTGGCTTTCCACTAGGCACCCAGGGAGAGGCACTGGTACTGATGTCAGGGGGTTATGACTCCCCGGTGGCGGCCTATCGGATGCTCAGGCGCGGCATCAAGTGTCACTTTGTCCTCTTTCGTTTTGGCGGACAGGAACAGGAAAGCGCGGTCAAGGCGCTGACCCGAGACCTGTGGCAACGATACAGCGCCTCCCACAAGGCCAACTTCATCACCGTTCCCTTCGAGGAAGTGGTCGAGACACTGCGTCGCGAGGTACCTGATGGCCTGGTGTCGCTGGTGCTCAAGCGCTTGATGATCGAGGCCGCCGCAAGAGTCGCGCAACGCGCGCGCATCCCCGCCCTGGTGACAGGAGAGGCGATCGCCCAGGTATCGAGCCAGACACTGACCAATCTCGGCCTGATCGACCGCGCCAGCCACCTGCCGGTGTTGCGACCGCTGCTGACCGATGACAAGCAGACCATCATCGATGAGGCCCACCGGATCGCTACCGCTGAGGCGTCGAGCCGAATGCCCGAGTACTGCGGCGGGATGTCCAGCCGCCCCAGGGTCAAGGCGTCGCTGAAGGAACTTCAGGCGGCAGAGGCCAGGCTACCGGCCGACCTGCTGGATCGCGCCCTGGCCAGCGCCACTCGCCAGCCTGTCGATGCGCCAGTATCCAAAGGCGTCAGCGCACCCTCCCAGGAGCCTCTGGCAAAAGTCTCCTTTGGAGGCCTCCACGACTTCGCCCGAACGGCGACCCGGGTCATCGATGTGCGGCCCCCGGACGACGTCGAGCGCCGTCCGCTTGGGCCACTCGCCTGCCCCGTCGATCATATTCCCTTCTATGAACTGGCGACCCGCAGCGATGCGCTTGATCCCGACACCCGCTATCTCCTCTACTGTGACCAGGGTGTCATGAGCCGCCTCCAGGCGCTGCACCTCAAGGACCGAGGCCTTGAGCATGTCGGCCTGCTGGTGGCGTCCTCCTGACAATGCACCGTCTGCGCAACGGCTTTTTCATGGCTGCGCCCAAGCACGATAGCGGATGCACACGACCTCGATCCTAGCTACAATCGTCGCCTGATTTTCAACGGGATATCACGTCACACCATGTCCATCACCGCACCCGACAAGCGCCAGATTCTGGTCACCAGCGCCTTGCCCTACGCCAACGGCGCCATTCACCTGGGCCACCTGCTGGAGTACATCCAGACGGATATCTGGGTGCGGTTCCAGAAGAGTCGCGGCCACCAGTGCCACTACGTCTGCGCCGATGACGCCCACGGCACCGCGATCATGCTGCGTGCCGAGCAGGAGGGCATCACCTCCGAGGCGCTGATCGACCGCGTATCCCGCGAACACCAGCAGGACTTCGCCCGTTTCGGCGTGGCCTTCGACAACTACCACTCGACCCACTCCGAGGAAAACCGCCACTTCAGCGAGCTTATCTATAAGCGCCTGCGCGACAAGGGGCACATCGCCACCCGTGACATCGAGCAGATGTACGATCCGGTCAAGGGTCTGTTCCTGGCCGATCGTTTCATCAAGGGCACCTGTCCCAAGTGCCACACCGCGGATCAGTACGGCGACAACTGCGAGGCCTGCGGCGCCACCTATACCCCTGCCGAGTTGATCGATCCGGTATCGGCTATTTCCGGCGCCACCCCGGAAGTCCGCAGCTCCACCCACTACTTCTTCAAGCTGCCTGACTTCGCCGACTTCCTCAGTGCCTGGATCAAGGACGACCATGTCCAGCCGCAGATCCGCAACAAGCTGATGGAATGGTTCGAGTCCGGATTCAACGAGTGGGACATCAGCCGCGACGCGCCCTACTTCGGCTTCGAGATTCCTGACGCGCCGGGCAAGTACTTCTATGTCTGGCTGGACGCTCCGATCGGCTACCTGGCGAGCTTCAAGAACCTGTGCGAGCGTGAGGGGCTGGACTTCGACAGCTACTGGGAGCGCGACTCAAAGGCCGAGGTCTACCATTTCATCGGCAAGGACATCGTCTACTTCCACGCCCTGTTCTGGCCGGCGATGCTGCACGGGGCCGAGATGCGCACCCCCACCGCAGTCAACTGCCACGGCTTCGTCACGGTCAACGGCGCCAAGATGTCCAAGTCACGCGGCACCTTCATCAAGGCCGCGACCTACGCCGAGCATCTCAATCCCGAGTACCTGCGCTACTACTTCGCCGCCAAGCTCACCTCCCGTGTCGATGACCTCGACCTGAACCTCGAGGACTTCGCGCTCAGGGTCAATGCCGACCTGGTGGGCAAGGTGGTCAACATCGCCAGCCGCTGCGCTGGTTTCGTCAAGAAGCTCGGAGGTGGGCAGCTGTCGACTCACTGCGCCGAGCCGGACATGCTGGCACGCTTCATCGCCGCCGGTGACGAGATCGCCGACTACTATGAACAGCGGGAGTTCGGCCGCGCCATGCGCAAGGTGATGGAACTGGCCGACGAGGCCAACAGCTACATCGCCGACCAGGCCCCCTGGGTGCTGGCCAAGGAGGCAGGCCGCGAGCAGGAAGTGCTCGACATCTGCTCCATGGGAATCAACCTGTTCCGTCAGCTGATGGTCTACCTGGCCCCGGTCGTACCGGCCATGGCCGAACAGGCCAGACTGTTCATGAATCTCGACACCCTCGACTGGAACAGCCGCGAGACCTGGCTGGGCGATCACCCCGTCAACAAGTTCAAGCCGCTGATGACCCGGGTCGAGAACGATCGTATCGATGCCATGATCGAAGCATCGAAGGAGGATCTGGTGGAAGAACAGAAGCTCAAGGAAACGCCCAAGGGACCGCTGGCCGAGACGCCGATCGCCGACGAGATCAGCTTCGACGACTTCGCCAAGGTGGACCTGCGTATCGCCCGAATCGCCAAGGCGGAATACGTCGAAGGGGCCGACAAGCTGCTCAAGCTGTCGCTGGATCTCGGCGGCGAAAGCCGCCAGGTCTTCGCCGGCATCCGTCGCGCCTATTCGCCGGAGGCTCTCGAAGGCAAGCTGACCGTCATGGTGGCCAACCTGGCACCGCGCAAGATGCGCTTTGGTGTTTCCGAAGGCATGGTGCTGGCGGCTGGCAACGACGACGGCATCTATCTGCTCGAACCCCACAGTGGCGCAGAACCCGGCCAGCGGGTCAGCTAAGGGGTTCCATCAAGCCCATGCGCCGGCGGGACCCTGCCCGCCGGCCGTTACCTCGTGCATTCCATGACCGACGTTCTTCTCGTCCTCGTCAGTACCGCCCTGGTCAACAACTTCGTGCTGGTGCAGTTTCTCGGGTTATGCCCTTTCCTGGGGGTGTCCTCGAAGCTGGAATCGGCGCTGGGCATGTCCCTTGCCACCACCTTCGTACTGACCCTGTCATCGGCGGCCAGTCACCTGCTGCACCGTTATCTGCTGGTGCCGCTGGATCTTGAGTACCTGCGCACCATCGCCTTTATCGTGGTGATCGCCGTGGTAGTCCAGGCCACCGAGGTCATGGTCCGCCACCTGAGCCCCCTGCTGCATCGGGTGCTCGGCATCTTCCTGCCGCTGATTACCACCAACTGCGCGGTGCTGGGCGTGGCGCTGCTGAGCCTGGGTCGCGACGGCGGCTTCTTCGATGCGCTGCTGTACGGATTCAGCGCCGCTCTGGGCTTCTCGCTGGTGTTGATCCTGCTGGCGGCCATGCGCGAACGCCTGGCGGGCGCCGATGTACCCCGCCCGTTTCGCGGTGCAGCCATCGCCATGATCACCGCCAGCCTGATGTCGCTGGCCTTCATGGGCTTCACCGGACTTGCCACCGGGGGCTCCCCATGAGCCTGACGAGTCTTGTCGGCGTGGTCCTGATGGTCGCGCTGATCGGCGTCTGCGGCGGACTGCTGGGCTGGCTGAACCGTCGCTTCAAGGACGGCGAGGATGGCCTGGTGGAGCAGATCGACGCCCTTTTGCCCCAGACCCAATGTGGCCAGTGTGGCTATCCCGGCTGTCGGCCCTACGCCGAAGCCGTCGAGCAGGGAGAGGCCATCAACCGCTGTCCACCGGGCGGCGAGGCAACCATTCTTGAGTTGGCCGAACTGCTTGGTCGGGAACCTCTGCCGCTCGACGGCGACGCCGACGATACCCCCCGGGTGGCCTTTATTCGGGAAGATGAATGCATCGGCTGCACCAAGTGCATCCAGGCCTGCCCGGTGGACGCCATCCTCGGTGCCTCGAAGATGATGCACACGGTCATCGCACACGAATGCACCGGCTGTGATCTGTGTATCGCTCCCTGTCCGGTGGACTGCATCGACATGCTGCCAAGAGAGCCACAACCCCGCTGGACCGCCGGCATCATCCCCAGCGACCGTACCACGGAGACGCTTCATGGCAGTACTTGAGCGGCTCTGGCGATCACTGGCGACGGGTACCCGGCCCGCTGGCGGCGTGCTGCCTCCTACCCGCAAGTCGCAGACCCGTGACCTGGGCATACGCACGCCGCCGCTACCGGCCAGGGTGACATTGTTGCTGGAAGATGGCCGCGACCAGCCCTGGCGAGAGGTCCAGCCCATCGTCAAGCCAGGCCAGTACGTGCGTGCCGGCGAGCCAGTGGCACGCGCCGTCGGCCACCTGGCGCTGCCGGTGCACGCCAGCATCTCGGGCCACGTCAGCGCGCTGTTCATGCACGACGAGGCGGACGCCGGCGGACAACACCCGCCCGCCGTGGTGATCGAGGCCGACGGCGCTTCACAGCACCACTGGCTGCCGCCGCTCGACTGGCAAGGCGCGGCCCCCGACGAGATCATCCAACGGATTGCCGACGCCGGCATCGCCGGCATGGGCGGCGGCGGATTTCCGGCCCATCTCAAGGTCCGCGCGGCACGCCAGGCGGGCATCGATACCCTGGTGGTCAACGCCGCCGAGTGCGAACCCTACCTGAGCGCCGATGACCAGACACTGCGCCAGCACACCGACCGGGTGCTGCTCGGTGCAGCAATGGTGGCCCATGCCACCGGGGCCGCCTCTATTGTCATCGGCATCGAAGACGACAAGCCCGAGGCGGCCAGCGCCGTGCGGGCCCGGCTAAACGAGTTGCCCTGTCCGGCACGACTCGAGGTGATCCCCACCCGCTACCCCAGCGGCGGCGAGCGCCAGCTGATCGAGCGCCTGCTGGGCCGCCGTCTCGCCTCTGACCAGCTGCCGGTTGACGCCGGCGTGCTGTGTCACAATCCCGGGACCCTGGCGGCCATCCACGACGCGGTGGCGCTCGGCAAGCCGATGATCGAGCGCACCCTGACCCTGGCGGGCCGAGCGCTGGCACGCCCCGGCAATGTCACCGCGCGCCTGGGCACCGCCATCGAACACCTGCTGCAGGACGCCGGCCTCGATCGCGCCATATCCAGGCGATCTATGGCTCCTCGTCGCCGGCCTATACGCCGCCGCTGACCGACAACGCCCGGATTCACTATCTGGCTTTGTCCTGCTCGCCCTGCTTCGAGCGACATTGCCCGCTCGGGCATACC
>NZ_JAMXRY010000130.1:0-1006 GCF_024124525.1 Halomonas sp. OfavH-34-E
ACCAGGATGATCACGATGGGCGAGACGTCCAGATCCATGATCATGCCGGAGATGAAGCGGTTGCCGCCCATCAGGTTGTAGACCCCGACCAGGGCGGCGGCGCCGATGCCGATCCAGATGATCATGCCGCAGGTCACCAGGGTCTGGGACAGGCTCTGGTGCATCATCGAGAACGAGAACTCGCCCCGGGCCAGCACCGCCAGCAGCACGCCGAACACGCCCATGGCCGCCGCCTCGGTGACCGAGGCCACGCCGCCGTAGATCGAGCCCAGCACCATGAAGGCGATCAGCGCCGGCACGATGATCGAGCGCAGCGCGGCACCCCTGGATGCGAAGCCGGCGTTGCGGTCCTCCTCGCTCATCGGCGGGCCCATGGCGGGGTTGCGCAGGCAGCGCACCAGCACATAACCGATGTAGGACAGCATCAGGATCACCGCCGGGGTGATCGCCGCGGTAAACAGGTCGGCAATGGAGACGCTGGCGATCAGGCCGTAGATGATCAGCACGATGGACGGCGGCATCATGGTACCGAGCGCCCCGCCGGCGCAGACCACGCCGATCGACAGGTGCTTGTCGTAGCCGAGGCGAAGCATCTGCGGCAGCGCCAGGATGCCGAGCAGCACGATCTCGCCGCCGATGATGCCGGACAGCGCGGCCAGGAAGAACGCCACCACCACGGTCTGCACGGCGACGCCCCCGGGCAGTCGCCCGGCGAACACCCGCATGGCGTTGAACAGATCCTTGGCGATGCCCGATCGGTCGAGCAGCGAGGCCATCAGCACGAACATCGGCACCGCCACCAGCGAGTACTCGGTGACGAAGCCATAGACCCGGCTGGTCACCAGCGGCAGGGCGTTGGGGCCGAACCAGCCGAAGGTAAAGGCCAGCGCCACCAGGCCGGTGATAAAGGCCAGCGGCAGGCCGGTGACCAGCAGCGCGAAGATGGCGCCGACCAGCAGCAGGGTTCCGTCTGCGATGCTCATCAGTCAGCGCCTCCTTCGGGTGC